>CBFGQV010000247.1:0-4634 GCA_965651045.1 uncultured bacterium | reverse complement strand
CGTCAAGAATGAAGGTGCGGACCCCTCGCCGCGCATAGTGCGCGAGCGTTTCCGAGACCTCTTCATGGGTTCCAACGAGGTAGGGGCACATGGACCTGTAGTTTTCGAAGGGAATCATCCAGTACGAATTCGCGGTTTCGGCACGTTCGTCGGTGAGTCGGCAGAGCTGCTCATGCCAATCTGAGTCGGACAGCTTACGAGCTAACGCGCGCGTCCAAGCGCCCTTTCGGTCGGGCGGAAACCGAGCGTATGCCGTCCTCCAGGCTTCCGCGCTCCCAGAACGAGCGATGACGCCCAGCCTGAGTCCGGTTCCGTCCTTCGCGCCGTTCCCCGGGACCTCGTCCCGCTTCGGGGGAAGCGCGTAGGTCACGGCGCAAGCCTGCAAGGCTCTGGCCGCGGCCACACCCGAGGCTGAGGACCCGGAGACCATGAACCCGGGCCTGAGGTCGGGGCTCACCTTCGGCTGTAGCGTCAAACCGCGCGTTTCGAAGTACTTCCCGGCATGGGTGACTCGGTCCCCGTTGGTCAGGCGCCTCACCAGGGTCGCATACTCGACGAGCCGTCCGTAACGGTCGTCGTGCGGTACGCCGTCCGCGAGTGCATTGAGGTCGTTCTTGAACCCGCCAGCCACCCAATTGACATAGACCCGGCGCCCGTGGAGCGCAGCGAGCGTCGCGATCATGTTGGCGAGCGAATAGGGGTGCATGTAAAGGGGTTGGACCGCGACCAGGGGGGCCAAAACCCGAGTGTTGGCGATGATGATCTGAGCCAGCAGCCAGGGGTCCACCAAGCGGTTGTCGCAGTATATAAGCATGCCACGAAACCCGTGGTCCTCGCTCCACTTCGCGACGTCGCGCGCCCGTTCGAGATACGCACGCCCGAGTTCGTCGACCGATGCGGGGCAGGCCGAGAAGATCTCGAGCCGCGGCCTCGATCCGTCGAATGCGGCGTCGCCCGATTCTGCCGAATCAGCCTGTTCCAAGAAGGTCATGCCCGACTCCATGAGTGCGGTAGGCGCGTGGGTCAACGGGGCCTACGAGTGCAGGATCTGGGCCACCGGAAGATGGGTCCGGGACGCGCGCGTATGCGTGAATGATGGCCTACCGTAAGGGTTTGCGGGTGCCGCAGACGAGCGACGGTCGTAACGGTGTGACGCAGGTGTGAGACACCATCGCACGCATGGGTGGTCAACCGGTCTTGCTCGAATCTCGCTCGCCCAAGACGATCACGACTTCATGCTCCCGACCGTCGTTCAGAAGGGGGATCCGGGTGGCGTTCACCGCGTCTCCGTCGAGTGTGGCTGAGCGGACGCCGCGCTGCCGACGCTCGGGGTTCTCGATCACGATGCGGTACAGGCTCGCCCCGTGACGCAGGTCGATCTCGCACTCGGTCCACATGGCCGGGATGCAGGGGTCCATGGTGAGCGTGTCCCCTCGACGGCGGAGTCCCATCAGGCTGTCGATCCCGGCCTGGTACATCCATCCGGCCGATCCCGTATACCACGTCCATCCCCCTCGGCCGACGTGGCTGGCGTGCGCGTAGACGTCGGCGGCGACGGCATAGGGCTCTCCCTTGTACCAGTCCGCGCCCTCGGGCGTGCGCGCGTGATTGATGGGGTTGATCATGTGGAACAACTCCATCGCCTCGTCGCCCAGACCCTGGTGTGACAGCGCAATGACCGTCCAAAGGGCCGCGTGCGTGTACTGGGCGCCGTTCTCGCGGATGCCGGGTAGGTAGCCCTTGATGTAGCCGGGGTCGTGAGGGGTGCGATCGAAGGGGGGCGTGAGGAGCAGGACGAGCCGAGATTCGCGACGAACGAGGTGCGTGCGAACCGCATCCATAGCACGTTCGGCTCGCCTCGCGTTGGCGGCTCCCGAGATGACCGACCACGACTGGGTCAAGGAATCGAGCCTGCATTCGTCGCTCTGCACCGACCCGAGGGGCGCCCCATCGTCGTAGTAGGCGCGACGGTACCAGCCTCCGTCCCAGGCCAGCTCCAGCATGCCCGTGAGCCATCGAGCCTGACTGCGGTACCGTTGCGCCAGATCCTGCCGACTACGCAGGTCGCAGAGCTCCGCCGTCCGCTTGAGGACGACCACGAGGAACCAGCCTAGCCACACGCTCTCACCCCGTCCGCCGGCACCGACGCGGTTCATGCCGTCGTTCCAGTCTCCTGAGCCCATAAGGGGTAGACCATGCGTTCCGTACCGCAGCGATCGATCGATGGCGCGACGCATGTGTTCGAACAGCGGTGCGGTCTCGTCGGACACCGAGGGCAGGATGTACACCTCCTGTTCCTCCTCCGTGAGGAGGGGCGCGTCCAGGAACGGGACGGGCTCGTCGAGGACGCCCATGTCGCCGGTGTGGCGGACATATGCGGCCACCGCGTAGGGGAGCCAGAGGAGATCGTCGGAGCACCGGGTGCGTGTTCCCCGCCCTGCCGGGGGGTGCCACCAATGTTGCACGTCCCCCTCCACGAACTGACGGGACGCCGCTCGGAGCAGGTGGGCACGGCACAGATCGGGTCGCGTGAACAGAAGGGACAGGACGTCCTGGAGCTGATCGCGGAACCCGAACGCGCCGCCCGGTTGGGACGGCCCGCTCCGGGCCCACACGCGGCAGCTCAACGACTGATAGACCAGCCAACGGTTCATCATGAGATCGAACGAATCGTCGGGTGTGCGCACCTGGACGGCTCCGAGGGTCTCGTCCCAGAAGCGGTCCACCCTCGCGAGCGACGCCTCGACCTCCGCCAGAGAAGCGTACTTCGCTGCGAAACCGGACGCGGCCTCGGCGTGCGATGCCTGGCCGAGCACGACTGCAATGCGGCGCGATTCCCCGGGCGGAATCTCTACCGTGATCTGTAGCGCGGCACACGGGTCGAGCCCGGCGCCGATCCGGCCCTCGAGCTCTTCACGCTCCAGGGCGGCGGGCCTGGCCAGGGTTCTGTTCCGCCCGATGAACTCCGTACGATCGCATGTATGGGAACGGGCGGATTCCGTGGCATGGAAGAAAGCCACCCGCCCACTGAACTCCTGGTTGTACGTGTTGCGGGCCAGTAGCGCTGTCGTAGCCGTGTCGATGCTCGTGACGACGAAGCGCTGCTCTCCGATTCGCGGGGGACCAAGGCGCCACTCCGCGTAGGCAAAGATGCTGAGGCGGCGGGGGGCATCGGAGCTGTTGGTGAGGGTGAGCATGGACTGCTTGACCGGGTCTTCGATGTCGACGAACACCGCCAACTCCTGCTCCAGGCCGCGAGTGGCGTGCTGATAGCGCGTGACGCCGGCTTCGTGTCGCACCACCCAACGTCCCGAGTCCCTGGCGCGCCGGGACGGACCGGGGGTGGCGCCCCAGGTCGCCCCGGAGACCTCGTCGCGGAGGTAGATCGCCTCGCCCGTCGGGTCTGCCACCGGATCGTTGGCGTAGGGTGTCAGACAGTTCTGGCGGCTGTTCTCCGACCACGTGAACGTGGCCCCGGAGCTGCTTACGATCGTGCCGAACTCCGGGTTCGCGATGACGTTCGACCACGGGAGGGGGGTCTCCTGGTTTTCTTCCAGGACGATGACGTACTGCCGGCCGTCCTTGGTGAAGCCCCCGGAGCCGTTCCACATCAGCAGGGGGGGCACCGGAGGCGGGCTCGCGGCCACTTCGGGCGGTCGCGGTTCCGAGTCGAGCGGTAGGCCCCGCTCCTCATGGAGCCAGGGCGCGGGGCGATGGAGTTGCGGCGCCAACCCGCCCCACGTGCCCCGAAGGACGACGCGCGCGACGGCCGCCAGGAGATGGCGGTCCGCTTCGGCCATGCCCTCGGTGCGCATCAGGAAGATGCCACCCGGTGCGTCCCGGAAGCCTGCCCAGTGCGGTTCCCGCACGAGCTCCGTGAGCCGGCGTTGCACTTCGTCGGCGTAGTCGGCCGCATGATCGTTGAGGATGACGACATCGGCGCGGAGGTTCTTCACGCGCCAGTACTCCTGCGCCAGGAGGACCTGTCGAACGAGGGAGAGTTCGCTCATCTCGGACACGCACACCAGGACGATCGGCAGGTCACCGGAGATGCCGTGGCCCCAGAGATTCGGTTGCGCGAGGGTGTTCTGCTCCAGGGCATCCGCGCTGATGCACGAGGCGTCCGCGCCGAACACACGGGAGGCCAACCGGGAGAAGAGCATGGCGTGGTCATTGGTGAGACCCAGGTGCTCGAGGGTGACGCGCGCATGGGTGAACGCCATGGAGAAAGCCCGCGTTGCCGCGTTGCCGTCGCGGTACTTCGCCACCAGCGCCCGGGCGGATTCCCGGTCCGGGGCGACACCCGTGGCGAAGGTCACGCTTGCGAACGCACCCGGCTGCAGGCGAATCCGGTCGCGGAGGGCGGCCACGGGGTCCAGCACCGCCCCCGTGGTTCCCGAAAGCGGACGACCATCGAGCGCGACCGGATCGCACGTGGAACGGCCTCGACCCAGGAACTGAGCCCGATCCGTCTCCCACTCCACCGCCCCTCCGGCACGGTTGTCCACGCCGAGGACGTGGAACGCCCAGATCGGTGACTCGGCCGAGTCGCGAGGGCGACGGCTGAAGAGCAAACCCGCGTTCTGCGCATCGTGCTCCGTCTCTACGAAGAGCTTACCGAAGGCCGGGTGGGC
>CBFGQV010000246.1:0-4647 GCA_965651045.1 uncultured bacterium | reverse complement strand
GGAAGCCGGCTCGGGTGAACCGGAAGAAGGCCCAGAGCAGAAAGGCCGCCGCGATCGCCAGCGCGAAGCCCAGATGCAAGCGCGTGCCCGGCACGAGGCGCGGCAGCCGGGCCGCCTCGGCGATCAACGCCGACTGCGGAAAGACGCCCCGGGGCTCCTGCAGCGGTCCGCGCACGAGCCATCCGACCAGGTTCAGCGCCACGAAGTTCATCAGCAGCGTGGTGATCACCTCGCCCACGCCCAGGCGGAGCTTCATCACGGCCGGCAGCGCGGCCCAGGCGGCCCCGGCCAGCGCGGCCGCGGCGAGCAGCGCAGGAACCACGAGCCAGCCGGGGGCGGCTCCGCCGACCGCGAGCCCCACCCAGGCGGCCGCCGCCGCGCCTGCGTAGAGCTGCCCCTCGGCGCCGATGTTCCACACTCCGGCCCGAAAGGCGAGCGCCACGGCGAGGCCGGTGAAGAGCAGCGGCACGGCGCGCACGAGGGTGATCGAGAGGAACGCGTCGACCGAGCCGAAGGACCCGCTCGCGAGGGCGCGGCCCGCCACCACGGGGTCGTATCCGCCGAGCCAGAGGCCCACACCGGTTACGAGCAGCGTGATCGCGAGCGCCAGGAGTGCGCTCAACCCGGGCAGACGGGCGTTCATGTCGAGGACCCGGAGGCGCCGGCGAGCATGAGTCGGCCGATACCCGCGCGCGTCCGCTGGGCGTCGGGCACCTGCCAGAGTCGTCCTCGGACCAGAACCGCCACGCGGTCGGCCAGCGCGAGCACTTCGTCCAGGTCCGTCGAGATCAACACGATGCCCGGGGCCTCGGGCCCGCGCGCCCGAAACGCGAGCAGGCGCTCGTGCACGTCACCCGCGGCGGCCACGTCGAGCCCCCGGGTCGGGTTCTCGGCGACGATCAGGCTCACCTCACGCGAGAGCTCGCGCGCCACGACGACGCGCTGCTGGTTGCCCCCCGAGAGTACGTCCACGCGCGTGCCCGGTCCCGGCGCGCGCACCCGGTAGCGCTCCATCAGCTCGGCGGTGCGCCGCCGGATCGCCGGCCAGTCGAGGCGCGGGCCCCGGCGGTAGGCCGGGTCGCGGTGCAGCGCGAGGGCGACGTTCTCGGCGACCGAGAACGACGGCACCAGCCCTTCGCGCCGCCGGTCCTGGGGCACGAAGGCGGGGTCGAAGGGGATCTCCGCGCGGCCCACGGACGGCGGCAGGCGCCCGGCGAGCACCCGGGCGAGTGCGCGCTGCCCGTTGCCCTCCACGCCGGCGACGGCGACGATCTCGCCTCGACGCACCTCGAGCGAGACATCGGTCAGTTCAGGCTCACCGACCGCGGCGGTCACCCCGACGGCGTCGAGCCGCGCGACGACCTCGCCCGTGCGGGTGTCCGGTCCGCCGGTCGCCGCCCGGCCCCCATCCGCGCTGGCGTCCGCGCGCGCCACCAGGCCCGGGCGCGCTCCCTCCTCGCCGACCATCGCCCTCGTGAGGGCGGGCACGTCGAGCGCCGCGGCGGGCGCCTCGAGGACCGTGCGGCCCTCGCGGAGGACGGTCACGCGATCCGCGACCGCAAGCACCTCGTCGAGCTTGTGCGCCACGAGCACCACGGCACGCCCCTCGTCGGCCAGGTGTCGAAGGAGCTCCGAGAGCCGTTCGACCTCGGGCGGCGAGAGCACCGCGGTGGGCTCGTCGAGCACGACCACACGCGGGTCGCGGAGCAGCACCTTCAGGATCTCGGCGCGCTGTCGGTCCCCCACGCCGAGTTCTTCGACGCGGCGTCCGAGCGGCACGTCGAGGCCCGTGGCGTCGGACAGGGCCGCGGCGCGCATGCCGACGCGGTCGAGCGCCAGGCCGAAACCGGCCCTCGAGCGGCGGTGCCCCAGGGCGAGATTCTCGAGTACGGTGAAGCGGGGTACGAGGGCGAAGTGCTGGTGCACCATGCCGATGCCTCGGCGCCACGCCTCGCGCGGTGTGTAGAGCCGCACCGGGCGCCCGTCGAGGCGAATCTCGCCGGCGTCGGCGTGCACCGACCCGGCCAGGATCGACAGCAGCGTGGTCTTGCCCGCGCCGTTCTCGCCCAGCACGCCGTGCACCTCGCCCGCGCGCACCTCGAGGCGGACGCCTGCCAGGGCTTCGGTGGCGCCGAAGCGCTTCCGCACCCCCTCCATGGTCACGAGCGGGGCAGTCATGGAGCCCTCGATCGGGTGACCCCGGTCAGCCTCCGGTCTCGCCATCGACGAAGGGTACGCGCGGCACCGTGAGGGTGCCGGCGCGCACCGAATCGCGCGCGGCGTCGATGCGCGCGACGAGGGTGTCGGGAATCCGCGAACGCGCTGCAGGGTTGACGACGAAATCCACCACCTCGCGGGTCGCGCCCGCGTAGATGGGCGCGCCACCGAGGTCTCCGCGCTGGAGCCGGCGCGCCGTGTCCAGAAAAGCCTCGGGAATCCGGATCACCGCGCTGCCGAGCGTGACCTCGGGGGCGATGTCGTTCTGGTCGCGGTTCATGCCGAGCGCCCACACCTCGCCGCCCGCGTCGACCGCCTCGCGCACGGCCTGGAAGACCCCGAAGCTCGCCGCATCGGTGTTGTGGATCAGCACGTCGGCACCGCGCCGGATCTGCGCCACCGCCGCCTCTTTGGCCGCGCCCACGTCGTCCCAGTTGCCGATGAAGGTCTCGAGCACCGTCGCGTCGGGCCGGACGGCGAGCACGCCGGCTTCGAACGCGCGAAACGTGCCTACCGCCGGCGGAATCTCGACGCCGCCGACCATGCCGACCGTGCCGGAGCGGGTCATGCCCCCGGCCATCATGCCCGCGAGGTAGCTCGCTTCTTCGAGGGTGAAGATGAGCGGCACCACGTTGTCGGCGACCCGACCCCCCCCGCTCACCACGATGGTCAGCTCGGGAAACTGCGCGCCCGCCCGGATCGCCGCGTCCTGGTACTCGAAGCCGTGCGCGAAGACGAGGTCGTAGCCCGAGGTGGCGTAGGACACGAACGCCTCGTCGAACTCGGCGGGCGTGCGCGTCTGCTGGTGGCTCACCGATGCGCCGAGCGAATCCCTCACCATCATGAGCCCCTCGTAGGCGCCCGCGTACCAGCCGGCGTCGCTCACGGGGCCGGATGTCAGCAGCGCGACGCGCAGGCCTTCGTCGGCCCCGGAACGTTCTCCGGCATCGGTACATGCGAGGCCGGCGACCGCCAGAGCGGTCGCGCCGAGAGCGCGAGCCCGCGCGCGCATCGAATCAGCCGCCTCCGAAGGTGGCCGACAGCGTGTTGAGCAGGCGCAACCCGAAGAAGATGACGACGAAGCCGACGATGGGCGGAATCACGAAGCGAACGAAGAAGAGCACCACCGGCACGAGGCGCGCGAACCCCGGCGACGCCCCGTCGAGCATCTCGGCGGCCGGGTCCTTCATCTTCCAACCGACGAAGATCGCCATCAGCAGGGCGCCGAGGGCGAGGCACCACTCCGTGACCGAGTCGAAGACCCCGAGCACGTCGAGGCTGGTGGCCGGAAGCAGGCCCACGACGGTGATGAGAATGCCGGCACCCACCGCGGCGGGCTTTCTGGAGATCTTGAACTCGTCGATCACCGAGGCGGTGACGACCTCGAGCAGCGACACGGCCGAGGTCACGGCACCGACGAAGAGCGCGAGGAAGAAGGCCACGCCGACCCAGCGGCCGACCATGCCCATCTCGACGAAGCCACCCGGCAGCGCGATGAAGAGCGCGCCCACCGTGCTCGAGCTCACCTGACTCTGCAGGCCGAGCGCGGCGATCACCGGAAAGACCACGAGGCCGGCGGTGAACGCCACCCCGAAGTCCGAGAAGGCGATCGTGGCGGCTTCGCGGTTCAGGTTCTCGTGGCGAGACAGGTACGACGCGAAGGTCAGCATCGCGCCCATGCCGAGCGAGAGCGAGAAGAACGCCTGCCCGGCGGCTTCGGCGAACGTCTCCGGGTTCAGCAGCTCGGCGAACGAGGGGGCCAGGTAGAAGCTGTATCCCTCGCCCGATCCCGGCAGCGAGAACGCCCAGACGGCGAGCCCCGCCACGATCGCGAACAGCGCCGGCATCATGATCAGCGACGCTTTCTCGATGCCCTTCTCGACACCCCCCATCACGATCGTGATGGTGATCGCCATGAACGCGAGGTGGTAGAGAATCGGCGCGAAGCCGGTCGTGATTTCGCCGAAGTGGGCGCCCGGATCGGGGTTGAAGCCCCAGAGCATGCCCTCGATCGCGTAGCGCAGCACCCACCCGGCGATCACCGAATAGAACGCCAGGATCAACAGCCCCGTGAACACGCCCAGGTACCCGATGAGCGTCCATCCGCCGCCACCCGCCTTCTTGAGCGCGCCGATCGGTGAAAGCCGCGTGCGCCGGCCCACCGAAAACTCGCTCAGCATGAGCGGAATGCCGATCACCAGCGTGAGCAACAGGTAGAGCACGACGAACGCCGCGCCGCCACCCTCCGAGACCCGGTACGGAAAGCGCCACATGTTTCCGAGCCCGACGGCGCTTCCGACCGCCGCCAGAATGAACCCGAGGCGGGTGCCCCAGATCTCTCGCTGAATGGAATCCTCACCGTGTTGCTGAACTTCGCGCTCGATGGGCTCGGACACTGCGACTCCTGGTGGGTGGGCGTGAAGAGGCCGC
>CBFGQV010000245.1:0-4661 GCA_965651045.1 uncultured bacterium | reverse complement strand
GGCCGGGCCCGCCCCGCTTCGGCGGCATCGTCTATACCGAGAGCGCCCGCAAGGTGGCGTACTTCATCGAGACCATGAACCGCCACCGCACCCCTCTGCTCTTCGTGCAGGACGTGAGCGGCTTCATGGTGGGAAGCGACGCCGAGCACTCGGGCATCATTCGCGCCGGCGCCGAGTTCGTCGAAGCGATGGCCACCGCCACCGTGCCGAAGCTCGTGCTGACGCTCAACCACGCGTCGGGGGCGGGCTACTACGCCATGGCGGGGCAGGGCTTCGACCCGGACTTCATCCTGAGCCTGCCCACGGGCCGCATGGGGGTCATGGAGGGCGAGAGCGCCGTCATGGCGCTCTTCAGCGCACAGCTCGACCAGCTCAAGGCCGAGGGCCGAGTGCCCGACGAGGACCTCACGACGCGCATGGACGAGGTGCGCGCCGAGTACGACCGGCAGCTCGACGCCCGCTTCGCCGCCGCGCGTGGGTTCGTCGACGAAGTCGTGCTGCCCGAGGAGCTGCGCCCCGCGCTCGGGCTCCTGCTCCGGGCGGCGCTCCGGAACCCGGGCCCCCACCTGGGCGCGTTCCAGCTCGAACGGCATCTGCCCGGAGATCCCCACGAAGGAAGGCCCGCATGAGCGACGGCACGACGATTCGCATCGCGAGCGGACAGGGATTCTGGGGCGACGACCTCGAGGCGCCCGTGCGCCAGGTCGAGGGCGGACCGATCGACTATCTCATGCTGGACTACCTGGCGGAAGTCACGATGTCCATCATGCAGAAGCAGCGCGCCCGCGATCCCGACGCGGGGTACGCGCGGGACTTCGTGCCCCTCATGGAGCGCATCTTCCCGGCGTGCGTCGAACGGGGGATTCGCGTGGTGACGAACGCCGGCGGCGTGAACCCCGAGGGGTGCGCCGCTGCGCTGGCCGAGGCCGGTCGTCGCGCGGGCGTCGCCGGGCGGGCGCGCGTCGGGCGCGTGGTCGGCGACGACATTCTGCCCCGGCTCGACGCGCTCGTCGCCGAGGGCCACGAGTTGCGGCACATGGAGACCGGTGCGCCCCTTGCCACCGTGCGGGACCGCGTGCAGAGCGCCAACGTCTACATCGGCGCGGCGCCGATCGTCGAGGCGCTCCGGCGGGGCGCCGACGTGATCGTCACCGGCCGCTCCACCGATACGGCGCTCACCTACGCGCCGATGATGCACGCCTTCGGATGGAGCCCGGACGACCACGACCGCCTCGCCGCCGGGGTCGTCGCGGGGCACATCAACGAGTGCGGCGCGCAGGCGACGGGGGGCAACTGCCTCGCCGAGTGGTGGACGGTGCCGGACCTCGCCAACGTGGGCTTCCCGATCATCGAGGCGTCGCCCGACGGCAGCTTCGTGGTGACCAAGCACGCGGGCACGGGCGGCCTCGTGAGTCGCCGCACCGTGAGCGAGCAGATCGTCTACGAGATGGGCGATCCGAGGTCGTACATCACTCCCGACGTGGTGGCCGATTTCACCACGATCCGACTGGACGAGGTGGGGCCGGACCGCGTGCGCGTCACGGGCGTGCGGGGCGCGGCGCGCACCAACTTCCTCAAGGTGAGCATCGCCTACTCGGACGGCTGGAAGGCCGTGGGGTCGCTCACCTACGCCTGGCCCGACGCGGCCGCGAAGGCACGTGCGGCGGCCAGGGTGTTGCGCGAGCGGCTGGACCGGCTCGGGCTCCGCTTCGACGCCGTGCGCACCGAACTCGTCGGATGGGACTCGACCCACGGCCACCTCGCCGGCGAGCCGCCCGCCGACCTGCCGGAGGTCGAGCTGCGTGTGGGCGTGCGCGGCCAGGACCGGGCGGCGGTCGAGCGCTTTACGCGCGAGATCGCGCCGCTCGTGCTTACAGGCCCGCCCTCGGTCACCGGGTTCGCGGGCGGGCGCCCGCGGGTGCAGGAGATCATGGCGTACTGGCCCGCGCTGATCCGGCGCGAGGCGGTCGAACCGCACCTCGAGGTGGAGGTCACGGAGCTGTGAGCACACGCATCGCGCTGGTCCATCTGGCGCACGCCCGGTCGGGCGACAAGGGCGACACGGCCAACGTCGGGCTGATTCCCTACGACGTCGAGGACTTCGCGCTCCTGGCCGAGAAGGTCACGCCCGACGCGGTCGCGGCGCACTTCGGGCCGCTCGTTCGCGGCGGCGTCGAGCGCTTCGAGCTGCCGAACCTGCCGGCGCTGAACTTCCTGCTGCACGGAGCGCTCGACGGCGGCGGCACCGTGTCGCTCATGAACGACGCCCAGGGCAAGGTCTTCAGCACCGCGCTCCTGCGCATGGAGATCGAGGTGCCCGACGCGGTCGCGGCGCGCGCCCGGGGCCGGGGCCGGGTGCCGCCGGCGGGTACATCGTGAGTACCGGCGGCGCGCCGGGTGCGCCGGTTCTGAGGGTCGCCGTCCAGGACGGCGTCGCGACCCTCACCCTGAACCGCCCCGACAAGCGGAACGCGCTGAACGGCGAGCTGGTCGAGGCGCTGGCCGAGGCGCTCCGCGAGACCGCCATCGACGAGCGCGTACGCGTGGTCGCGCTGAGGGGCGAGGGCCCCGATTTCTGCTCCGGGGCCGACCTCGCCGAGCTCGAGCGCATCGCCGAACTCGACGAGCGAGAGAATCTGGACGATGCGCGGCGGCTGGGTGACATGCTCCTGGCGCTCCGGTCGCACCCGAGGCCCGTGGTGGCGATCGTGCACGGCCGCGCGCTCGCCGGCGGGTGCGGGCTCGCCACGGCGTGCGACCTCGTCTTCGCGCACGCCGACGCCGAGTTCGGCTACCCGGAGGTCCACCTGGGTTTCGTGCCCGCCATGGTCATGGCGCTGCTTCGGCGAAAGGTGGGCGAGAGCCGGGCCTTCGAGCTGGCGGTGGGCGGCCAGCGCATCGGCGCCGCCGAGGCCGAGCGCATCGGGCTCGTGAACGCGGTGTTCCGCGATGGGGATTTCCAGGCCGGCGTGCGAGAGCGGCTGGCGCGCCTCGCGCGTCGGCCCGCGAGCGCGGTGGCGCTCACCAAGGGCCTGCTCTACGAGCTCGACGGCCTCGACGTGGCCGGCGGGGTGGCGCGGGCCGCCGAGGTGAACGTCGAGGCGCGCATGAGCGAGGCGTGCCGGGAGGGCGTGCGCCGCTTCCTTTCGAGGTCGCGGAGCGAGCCGTGATCGGCGTGTCGCGGGACTCCGATCGCCCCGTCCGCCACCTCGAGTGGCGGGTGCGCCTCTTCGCGGCCGGCGCGGCCCTCGCGCTCGCCGGCATGTACATGCGCCTCGACTGGCTGATCAACGTCGCGCTGGGGGTCCTGCTCGTCGGATTCGCGCTCCGCTTCCTGCCCGAGAAGGGCGGCGAGGACGACGTCGACGGCTGACCGCGACTGACCGCGGCGCACCGCGCCCGGCTGTGGCGCCCGGCTGTGGCGCCCGGCGCCCGTTCCACCCTTCGATCGCCCGCCGTTCGCGGCGAGCTTGTCCCGCGTGGCGATCGATCTCGAGGCGGCGCTCCGCCGCCACTTCGGACACCCGTCGTTCCGGCCGGGCCAGGAGCCGCTCGTGCGGGCCGTACTGGCCGGGCGTGACGCGGTGGGCATCTTGCCGACCGGCGGCGGAAAGAGTGTACTCTACCTGCTGCCGGCGGCGATCCGACCGGGGCTCACTCTGGTCGTGAGCCCGCTCGTCTCGTTGATGAGCGACCAGGTCGAGCGCGCCCGGCGCGCTGGCATTCCGGCCGAGGCGCTCCACCAGGGCGTCGACGCGGCGCATCGCCGGCGCGTGCTGGCGGCGGCGCGGGGCGGGGCGCTGCGCGTGCTGCTGCTCGCGCCCGAGCGGCTCGAGACGCCCGCGTTCCGGCAGGTGCTGCCCGATCTTCCGATCCGCCTGCTCGCCGTCGACGAAGCGCACTGTGTCGTTCACTGGGGATTCGACTTCCGCCCCTCCTACCTCGCGCTCGCCGGGCTCGGGCGGCGGCTCGGCGTGCCGACCCTCGCGGTGACCGCCACGGCCACGCCCGACGTGCGCGCGACGCTCGAGCGCCTGCTCGAGCTCCACGACCCGGTGCGTTTCGTCGGGTCGTTCGACCGGCCGAACCTGGGCTGGGCGGTCGAGCCGGTGAGGGACGGGGCGGATCGGTGGCGGGTGCTGCAGGGCCTCGTACGCACGAGCCCCGGGCCGGCGCTCGTGTACGCAGGCACCCGCCGCCAGGTCGAGGCGCTCCGGACGGCGCTCGCGCGCCGTGGGGTCGATGCCGAGGCGTACCACGCCGGGCTGGGCGCGGCCGAGCGCACCCGCGTGCAGGAGCGCTTCCTCGGCGGCGAGGTCGGCGTCGTGGTCGCCACGAACGCCTTCGGCATGGGCGTCGACAAGCCCGACGTGCGGCGCGTCGTGCACTGGACGGCGCCGGGCTCGGTCGAGGCGTACTACCAGGAGGCCGGCCGCGCCGGCCGCGACGGCGGCCCCGCCTGGTGCGTGGTGCTCGACGGCCCCGGCGACGCCGACCTGCACCGACGCTTCCTGGCCGGCGCGCACCCCCCGCCGAGGGTGCTTCGACGCATCGCCCGGCGGCTCGACGCGTACGACCCGGCCTGGCCCGAAGAGCGGCGCTCCGCCGCGGTCGCCCGCGCCGCCGAGAGCCGTTGGAGGCGTGGTTCGGACCCTGACGCC
>CBFGQV010000244.1:0-4718 GCA_965651045.1 uncultured bacterium | reverse complement strand
GTCGGGGCCTTCGGGATTCGGCGGGTGAGCGTGGCCGAGGGGCCGCGCCCCCGCGTCGGGCTCGCCGTGCCGGCCGCCGGATCGGGCCGGCGCATGGGCGGAGCCCGGAAGCCGTGGCTGGAACTCGCGGGCGAGCCGGTGCTCGCGCACGCGCTGCGGCCGTTCCTCGCCGACCCGCGCGTGGTCGCGGTCCGGGTCGCGCTCGCGCCGGACGACGCCGCCGATCCGCCGGCGTGGCTCACCGGACTCGACTCGCGCGTGCGCGCCGTGCCCGGCGGTGCGACCCGGGCCGCCTCGGTCGCGCGCGCGGTGGCCGCGCTGCCGCACGACGTCGAGGTGATTCTGGTGCACGACGCGGCGCGGCCTCTCGTCACCGACGAGGTCGTCTCGCGGGTGATCGCCGAGGCCGCCGCGGGGCGGGGCGCGGTCGCGGGCTGGCCGGCGACCGACACGCTGAAGCGCGTCGGGCCCGAGCGCCGGATCGTCGACACGCCCGACCGGGCCGCGCTCTGGCACGCCCAGACGCCGCAGGGATTTCCCGCGGCGTGGCTGCGACGGGCGCTCGACGAGGCGGGGGCCGGGTTCGCCTCCGACGGGGGCGCTACCGACGATGCCGCGCTCGTGGAGCGACTCGGCTATGAGGTGTGCGTGGTCGAGGGCGCGCCCTCGAACCTCAAGGTGACGCGACCCGAAGACCTTCCGCTCGCCGAATGGTACTTCGCGCGCCGGGGTGCGTCGTGACCACGGCGCCCGCGCGTATCGACCTGCGAGGCGTCGGGGCCGACGACTGGACGGCCCCCGACGGCGGCCTGCTCGCCCCGGCCGTGCGGCATCTCGCGGCGGGCGGGGTCGTCGCGTGCCCGACGGAAACGGTCTACGGCTTTTCGGGGCCGGCCACGCGCGAGGGGGTGGCCCGGGTGCTCGCGCTCAAGGCCCGCGCCGAGAACCGGCCGGTGCTGCTCCTGGTCGACACGCCCGACGACGCCCCGGGGCTCTCCTGGACGGCCGACGCGCGCGAGCTCGCGGAGGTGTTCTGGCCGGGGGCGCTCACGCTGGTGCTGGCCGACCCGGAGGGCCGCTACCCGCCGGGTGTGCGCTCGGCGACGGGCGGCGTCGCGGTCCGCCGCACCGCGCACCCGTTGGCGGCGGCGCTCGTGCGAGCCCTCGGCGCCCCGATCACCTCGACCAGCGCGAACGCCCCGGGCGAGGCCCCGGCCCGGTCGGGCGACGAGGCGGCCGAGGTCGTCACGCGGCTCGGCGCGGCCGAGCAGGTTCTCGTGCTCGACGTCGGGCGGCTCGACGAGAGCGCGCCCTCGACCGTGGTGGACTGCACGGGCCAGCGGCCGCGCGTGCTGCGTGAGGGTGCGATTCCGATCGGTCGTCTCCGGTGCGTGCTGCCCGAGGTCGGGTCGTGACGGGCGCGGCCGACCGTCCGGAGCCCTTCCGGCTGCTCTTCGTCTGCACCGGCAACACCTGCCGGAGTCCCCTCGCCGAAGTGCTGGCACGAGAAGGCGCCATGGCGCGTGGGTGGGAGCACGTCGAGGTGGCGTCGGCCGGCGTCGCGGCGGCGCCCGGCATGCCGGCGTCCGACGGCTCGCTGCGGGTCGCGGCCCGCCACGGGCTCGATCTCGCGGCGCATCGGAGCCGGCCTCTCACCGCCGACCTCGCCGAACGCGCCGACCTGATTCTCGCCATGTCACCCGGACATCTCTTCCGCCTCGAAGAGCTCGACGCCACCTCGCGCACGGCGCTGCTCGACGCCTTCGCGCAGGGCCTGGAAGGTGGCGAGGTGGGCCGCGGCATTCCGGACCCGTTCGGCGGCGACGACCGCGCGTACGAGGCCGCCTACGAGGCCATTTCCGAGGCCGTGGAGCGCGTGCTCGACCGCCTCGAGCCGCTGCTCGCGCCGTGACGCCGGGGGCGCCCACCTCGTCGTCGCGGGTCTTCGCGGTGCTCGGTGACCCGGTCGCGCACTCGCTCTCGCCCGTGATCCAGAACGCCGCCCTCGAGGCGGCGGGACAGGACGGCGTCTATGTCGCACTCCGCGCGACCGACGTGACCTTCGAAGGCCTCGTACGGGGCCTCGCTGCGGCGGGGGGCGGCGGCAACGTGACGCTCCCCCACAAGGCACGGCTGCTGGCGCTGGCCGACCGCGCACTGCCCGACGCGCTCCGTACCGGCGCGGCCAACACCTTCTGGGCCGACGAGAGCGGGCTCGTGGTCGACAACACCGACGTGGTGGGCTGCCGTCGGGCGCTCCTGGACCTCGACCCGTCGGGGCTCGACGGTGCGCACGCGCTCGTGCTGGGCGCCGGGGGCGCGGCACGCGCCGCCGTGGCCGCGCTTCTGGACGCCGGGGTGGCGCGGGTGGCCGTCCACAACCGCACGCACGACCGGGCCGCACGCCTGGTCGCCGAGTCGGGCGACCCCCGGGTCGTGACGGTCGAGGCGCTCGACGGCGACGCCGGGCGCGCCGACCTGATGGTCAACGCGACCTCGCTCGGCCTGCGCCCGGACGACCCGCTGCCCTGCTCGCCCGACGTCCTCGACGCGACGGGCGCGCGCCTGGCCCTCGACCTGGTCTACGCGACGCGCGCCCAAGGCACCCCGTGGGTCGAGGCCGCGCGGGCCCGGGGGCTCGAGGCCGCCGACGGGCGCGGCATGCTCCTGCACCAGGGCACGCGGGCCTTCGAACGCTGGTGGCGCCACGACGCGCCGCTCGAGGCCATGCGCGCCGCGCTCGAGCGCGCGGCGCCGGGGCGGGCCGTGGGGTGACCTCGGTCGCGGGGCTCGTCGGACTGCTGCTGCCGCTCCGCTGCCTGGGCTGCGGCGAGCGGGTACCCGAGGGCGCCGACGCCCCCGTGTGCGCCCGCTGCCGCACGCGCCTCGCGCCGCTGCCGTCGCCTCGCTGTGACCGCTGCGATCTGCCCACCGGCACGCGCCGTGTGCCCGGCCCCGAGTGCCCCCACTGCCGCGACTGGCCCGAGGTGCTCGTGCGCGCCCGGTGCGTGACCGCGCTCGCGGCCCCCGCCGCGGACCTGCTCCACGCCCTCAAGTACGAGGGGTGGCCGGTGGTCGCACCGTTTCTCGCCACACGCATGGCGAACGTCCTCGCGCATACGCCGCACTGGCGCGAGGAGGGCAAGGCGGCGGTCGTGGCGGTGCCGACCACCGAGCGGCGAGCGCGCGAGCGGGGCTACAACCAGGCGGGGCTGCTCGCCGAGGGTGTGGCGCGCGCACTCGGTCTCGAAGTGGTCACCGGCCTGGTGCGCAGGCACGCCACGGACAGTCAGATCGCCTTGCAAGTGGACGAGCGCAGGGCTAACGTCGAGAGGGCCTTTCGCGCCGCACCCGACGCGGCTCGGTTGGCACGATTCGGCCACCTGATTCTCGTCGACGACGTCATCACCTCCGGAGCCACGGTCGCCGCCGCGGCTCGCGCCCTGCAACGCCTCGGCGCGCGCTCGGTTACGGCGCTCGCCTTCGCGCGAGCGCTGCCGCGTGACCTGGACCCGGTCTCGCCGACCCCCTGATACCGTGCACCACCACCCATCCCGGGAGCTTCGATAATGGCCATTCGCGTCGCGATCAACGGCTTCGGCCGCATCGGCCGCAACGTTCTCCGTTCCGCCAAGAAGAACGGCTCCGACCTCGACTTCGTCGCGGTCAACGACCTCACCGACAACCACACCCTGGCGCACCTGCTCCGGTACGACTCGGTGCACGGCCGCTACCCGGGCACCGTCGAGGTCACCGATGCCGGTCTCCGGGTCGACGGCGACGAGCTCAAGGTGTTCAGCGAGCGCGATCCGGCGAAGCTGCCGTGGGGCGATCTCGGCGTCGACATCGTCGTCGAATCGACCGGCATCTTCCGCGACCGCGCGTCGGCGGCCAAGCACCTCGAGGCGGGGGCCCGCAAGGTGGTCATCAGCGCGCCCGCCAAGAACGAAGACGTGACGATCGTGCTCGGGGTCAACGAGGGCCGGTACGACCCCGCCTCGCACGACGTCGTCTCGAACGCGAGCTGCACCACGAACTGTCTGGCGCCCGTCGCCAAGGTGATCATGGACTCCTTCGGCTTCCGCCGCGGCTTCATGACCACCGTGCATTCCTACACCAACGACCAGAGCATTCTGGACCTGCCCCACAAGGACCTTCGTCGGGCGCGCGCCGCAGCCGTGTCGATGATCCCCACGACCACCGGCGCGGCCAAGGCCACGGCGCTCGTCCTGCCCGAGCTCAAGGGCAAGCTCGACGGCATCTCGATTCGCGTGCCCACGCCCGACGTGTCGCTCATCGACCTCGTCGCGGAGGTCGACCGCGACACCACCGCCGCCGAGGTGAACGAAGCGCTCCGCGCCGCCGCCGAGGGTCCGCTCCAGGGCATCGTGGGGTACACCGACGAGGAGCTGGTCTCCGTCGACTTCATCGGCAACCCCCACAGCGCGGTGGTCGATGGCGCCAGCACGGCGGTCATGGAAGGCCGCATGGTCAAGGTTCTCGCCTGGTACGACAACGAGTGGGGATACTCGAGCCGGGTCGTCGACCTGGTCCGGTACATGGGCGAGCGCCTCTGATGGTTCGCCGGTCCCGGCCGCGCCGCGTCGGCGCTGTAACGCGCGCGCGGTCGGGATCGTACAGAGAGGCATGATGAGAAACGAGACCTCCAGCCGCCCCCGGGTGGACACCGAGCCGGCCCGTGAGCGCCCCGCGTCACG
>CBFGQV010000243.1:0-4719 GCA_965651045.1 uncultured bacterium | reverse complement strand
TGGCGCGAGCTGCGAAGCTCGGCGAGCCGCAACGCGATGCGCTCGTCCGAGACGTGCTTGGTGAGCCCGTCGCTGCAAAGAAGCACCACCGTACCCCGGTCGCGCACGACCCGCGTCACCACCGGCGCCGCCTCGTGCCCGCCGATCGCGCTCGACAGCACGTTCGCCCAGCGCGTTCCTTCAGCGACCGTGCGGGTCAGCACCCCGCTGTCGACGAGTTCCTGGGCGACGGTCTGATCACGCGTGATCTGCGTCAGCGCACCCTGGCGGTACACGTAGCACCGTGAATCCCCCACCTGCAGCAGGTACGCGTGGGGCCAGAGACCGAGGAAGAGCGTGAGCGTCGTCGCGTAGCTGCCGCGCCCGCCGTTGGACTCCTGGGCACGCGCCAGCAGGCTCGAATGGCAGGCCAGCGCGGCGTCGTTCAAGAGGCGCGAAAAGACGTCGGGATCGTCGGCCTCGGCCCGGTCGGCGTCGTAGAAGAACCGCGATACCGACGTCAGAAGGTCGGAAACCGCGTGGCGTGCGGCCTCGCCGCCGTCGCTGGAGCTGCCGACGCCGTCGGCGACGATCGCCAGCGAGGCGAGCCGCTCCGGATTGAGCACGTCGGTCTCCGGAGGCGCGATGCTCGAAGCGTCGACCGTGATGCCACGGGCCAGTGCGCCCACGAAGAAGTGGTCCTGGTTCTCGGAGCGGACACGGCCCGGGTGCGTGAGCCCGAAGGCATCGATCTCACTGAAGGTCGGTCGCGCCATCAACTTCCTCCTCACGGGCGTGCGGGCCGACGCCGACCGGCGGCAGCGCGTCACCTTATCACGCGCTTCGGAGCGGCAACAGGGCCGGCGGCTCCCGGTGCCGCCGTTTGCCGGGCCGGTCGAGAGCCGCTATCTCAGTCGACCTGCTCCACGAGCCGAGCTCCCATTCGCCGACCGGACCCTCACATGCCTCGCACCTCCCGCCCCACGACCGCCGCCTCCGCCGCCCTCGTCGCCGCCTGCCTCAGCCTGGCGTGTGGCGTCGCCGACGACGAATCACCGGGCGCGCCAGCGGCCGCGGTCACGCCCGAAGCCATCGCCGAGGGACTTCGCCCGGCCATCGCAGTCGAGGGTGAGCCCCCCGAGACCTACACGCTCGAAGAGCGCATGGCCTACCACAACGTGCCCGGTGTGTCGGTCGCGGTGCTCGACGGCGGCGAGATCGCCTGGGCCCGCGCGTGGGGCATCGCCGATACCGAGACGGGCACCCCCGTGACGACCGAGACGCTCTTTCAGGCCGCGTCCATCTCCAAGCCCGTGGCGGCGCTCGCCGCGATGAGCCTGGTCGAAGACGGCGCCCTGGCCCTCGACGGCCCGATCAACGCGCATCTGACCGACTGGCAGGTGCCCGACAACGAGTTCACGGCCGACTCGGCGGTCACGTTGCGCGGGCTCATGAGCCACACTGCGGGGCTGACGGTGTGGGGATTTCCGGGCTACCGGAAGGACCAGGAGTTCGCGCCGGGCCGAGCCGTCGCGACGAACGTCGAGGTGCTCGACGGCGCCGGAAACACCGACCCGGTCCGCGTCTACCGCACGCCGGGTATCGGCTGGCAGTACTCCGGCGGCGGCTACACGGTCATGGAAGAGGCGGTCGAGAACGTGACCGGCCGGGCGTTCCACGAGGTCATGCAGGAGCGCGTGCTCGGCCCGGCCGGCATGCGCCACTCGACGTACGAGCAGCCCCTGCCTGAGGGCCGTTGGCCCGAAGCGTCACGCGCGCACGGGAGCGATGGAGCCGAGGCTCCCGGCGAATGGCACAACTACCCGGAGCAGGCCGCGGCCGGGCTCTGGACCACGCCCTCGGACATGCTGCGCCTGTCGGCCCATCTTCTCGCGATCCTGGACGGCCGCGAGGCCGAGGGCGTGGTGTCGCGCGAGACGTTGGAGGCCATGCTCATACCCCACCGAGCCGACGAGGAGGGCTTCAGCGACTACGGGCTCGGATTCGGCATCGAGGGAGAGGGAGACGGGGTTACCTTCGGGCACGGCGGATCGAACCGGGGCTTCCGGGCCATATGGACGGTCTTCCGCCACCGCGGTCAGGGCATCATGGTCATGACGAACGGCGATCGAGGGGCATCGCTCGCCGGCGAGATCGTTCGCGCCGCCGCCGTGGCCTACGGGTGGCCGCGGCTCGGGCCCGAGGTCCGGGCGTCGCGGCGGTTGGACGCCCAGGTGCTCGCGGCCTACGAGGGTACCTACGACCTCGAGACGCAGGAGGGATTCTCGGTCTCGATCACGCCGGGCGACGGCGCCCTTGTGCTCGACGTGCCCGGCCAGGGCACGTACTCGCTCCGCGCCGAGCCCGACACCGACGACGCCTTCTTCGATCCGTCCGACGGCACACGGGCCGTCTTCGAGCGCGACGAGACGGGCGAGGTGATCGCCATCGTCCTGCAGGGGCAAGCCAGGCTGGTGAAGCGGCCGGACGCCTGATGCGCGGCGTCCTGCGAACCGTACGCTACGCCCGAAGCTGGACGGGCACGGCCGACGTCGTCGAGATCGAGACCGCGATCGAGCGCGAAGGGGCCACGGTCGAAGCCACCCTCGTGCTGCCGGGCCGACGTTTCGGGCCGTTGCCCGCGTGGGTCGCGCTCGGCGGCATGACCCGCATGGGGCGCCGCCACCCCCAGCTCGTGCGCTTCACTCGCGCGCTCAGCTCGACGGGGGTCGCCGTGCTCGTGCCCGAGATACCCGAATGGCGCCGCCTCAGGGTCGATCCCGGGGTCGCCTCGCCCACGATCCGGGCGAGCATCGCGCTGCTCCGGACTCGTCCGGAGGTCGCCCCAGGCAAGGTCGCGCTGATCGGCTTCTCGTTCGGCGCGCCCCAGGTCGCGCTCGCCTCGGTGGCCGACGAGCTGGACGACGATGTCGCGGGGGTCGCCCTGTTCGGCAGCTATTGCTGTCTTGACCGCACGGTGGCCTGTCAGTTCACGGGGCGGCACGAGTGGCAGGGCGAGCACCACGAGCTGGTCCCGGACCCGTTCGGCCGCTGGGTGCTCGGCAGCAACTACCTGGCGCGCGTGCCCGGCCACGAAGACGCGGGCGACGTGGCCGCCGCGCTCTACCGCCTGGCCGCGACCGCGAGCGAGCGGCGGGTGCCGGCCTGGGACGCCCGCCACGACACCATGATCCGGCAGCTTCGCGACACCCTGCCGGCCAGCCGGAGGCGGCTGTTCGACCTCTTCGCGACCCCCACCGACGGCGCGCGGCCCGACCACGCCGAGATCTCAGCCCTCGCCACGAAGCTCGCCGAGACCTGCCGCCGTCTCGAGCCGCTCATGGACCCCATGGAGCGCTTCAGCGACGTCCGGCTCCCGACCCGCCTGATCCATGGGCGGGGTGACCGGCTGATTCCTTTCACGGAGGGCATGCGGCTCATGGCCAAGCTCCCGGGCGCCGCCGCGCGCGACCTCACCGTCACCGGCCTCTTCAGCCACACGGCCGACCACCGCCCACCGTCGCCGCTCGAGCGGGCCCGCGAGAACGTCGCGCTCTTCGAGTCGATCCGGGGGCTGATCAACATGGTTTCGTGACGCACCGCTCGAAGAGTTCGTCGAGCGTGCCCGCCGGGTCGTCGGTCAGCCCGCCGTGCACCGGCGAGGCCTGAATCACGTCGGAGCGCGGAGCGGTGAGCCAGTGGAAACGCTCGGGCGCGCTAAGGCGCGCGATCTCGCCGGCCGCCTCGTCTCCGCGCGCGATGCCCTCGCAGGTGCGCAGATACCGCGCGAGCAGGTCGAGGTCGGCGTCGGGCACCAGGCGAGCCAACGCGTCGGGATCGGTCACGGCGCGCAGCCCGATGAACTCGGCCGGGCGCGACTGGAGCACCACGCCGACGTCGACGAACGCCCCCGTGTAGGGGTGCGGGACCACGCGCAGCAGTGCGAAGCTGTAGGGCACCAGCCCCCCCTCGGGAGCGGCGTTCCCCGTCGAACGCGGCTCGTTCACCGTCGAATCTCCAGACGGCGAAACGGTACGGCGCGGCGGGCGCCCTGCGCGGCGACAGCCGCGTCGACGAAGGCACGCGGTCCGGCGAGCCGGTCGACGAGGTAGGTGAGGTAGCGCTCCCGCGCCTCGGTGCCACTCGCGAAGTCACCGCGCGCGTGCGGGTCCATGAGCAGCTCATCCGGCACGGCCGAGAGCGCCGTACCGATCACACCGGCGTCGAGTTGTGGCGCCAGCCGCTCGTCCGCCGCGTGCAGGTCCGAGGCCGCGAGCAGCAGCACGTGGTCTCGAATCAACGGGAAGGGCGTGCGCGTCCGCTCGGCGTCGACCGACGCCCAAGCGTGGTGCGCGTAGAGCGCCGACCCGTGGTCGATCAGCCAGAGCGCGCGGTTCCAGACGAGCAGGTTCGGGTTCCGGGCCGTGCGGTCCGGGTTGGTCAGGTACGCATCCAGCCACACGACCTCGGCCGCGAGTGCCGGGTCGATCAGGTCGCCCGCCGCCGCGGCGTCGAAGTTGAAGGCCCCGTCGAGATAGCGAATCCCCACGTTGACGCCGTAGCTCGCCTGGAGCAGCTCGCGAATCTCGGGATCGGGTTCGTCGGCGCCGAACGGAGCCGGCAGGTCGACGAGCGCCAGATCGGGCACGGGCAGCCCGAGCTCGCGGGCGATCGACCCGACCACGAGTTCGGCGATGAGCGCCCGCGGCCCCTGCCCCGCGCCGCGGAACTTCACGACCC
>CBFGQV010000242.1:0-4725 GCA_965651045.1 uncultured bacterium | reverse complement strand
TCGGAGGGCTCGGCGTGCGGGTGGTCGGGGGCTGAAGGCCACGCCCGCCCGCGGGGGGCGTGCGCGGCCGGCAGGGTCCCGTACGGTTCCCGACGGCCCGGCCCGGAACTCCCGCCGACGCGCAGGTGTCCCACTCGCCCATGAACGCACCGGTCTTCGAATCGCGCGTGTCGGCCCGCAGCTACGAGCTCGACTCGTTCGGACACGTGAACCACGCCGTCTACCTGCAGTACTTCGAGTACGCGCGCTTCGAGGCGCTCGCCGCGGGCGGCTTCGGGCTGCACGAGCTCAGGCGTCGAGGTGAAGGCGTGCACGTCGTGCGCGTCGAGGTCGACTACCGCCGCGAGTCGCGCCTCGGCGACGAGTTGCGCGTCCAGACCGTGGCCCGTGAATTGCGTAACTCGTCGATGACGCTCGAGCAGCGCGCGCTCGCGGGTGGTGACGCCGATACACTCGTCGCCGAGGCCCGCGTGGTCGCCGTCTGGATCGGGCCCGACGGCCGGCCGATGAGAATTCCCGACGACGTGCGCCGAGCGATCGGCGGCGCGCCGCCCACACCCTGATCGAACCCTACCGGAGATCCCCCCGATGACCCCTGCCCGTTCCCGGACGAACGCACCGTCCCGCGCCGTCGTGCTCCTCACCGCCCTCTTCGCCGCCGCGTGCGGCGGAGCGGACGAGGCCGGGAGCCGCGCCGGTTCGTCGCTCGCCGGGCAGTGCGCTCCCGACAACGGGGGACTCGCGCTGCCCGACGGCTTCTGCGCGATGGTCGTGAGCGAGGGGCTCGGACCGGCCCGCCACCTCGACGTGGCCCCCAACGGCGACGTGTTCGTGGCGCTCCGGGACACGCGCGAGTCCCGCGACGGACCGGTCGTGCCCGGAGGCCTGATCGCGCTGCGCGATGCCGACCAGGACGGCGTCTACGAAGAGCGCGAGCAGTGGGCCTCGTTCGGCGGCAACGACGTCGTGGTGTCGACCGACGGCTCGCTGGTCTACTTCGCGACCAACGACGCCGTATTTCGGTGGGATCGGCGGAACGAGTATCTGACCGCTTTCGGCCGGCCCGACACGGTCGTGTCGGGGCTGCCGGCCGACCGGAGCCATACGGCCAAGAGCATCGCCCTCGCGCCCGACGGCAGCCTCTACGTGAACATCGGTTCGCCGAGCAACGCCTGCCAGTCCGAGGACCGCGAAGTCGGATCGCCCGGGCAGGACCCGTGCCCCGAACTCGAGACGCGGGCGGGTATCTGGCGTTTCGACGGTAGTGCCGAGGGGCAGACGCAGGCCGACGGCACCCGGTTCGCGACGGGCATCCGGAACGCGGTGGCGCTCCGGTGGCACCCGAACTGGAACCTGCTCTTCGGCGTGCAACACGGCCGGGACCAGCTTCACACGATGCGGCCCGATCTCTATACCGAAGAAGACAACGCGGAGCTGCCGGCCGAGGAGCTGCTCCGCATCGAGCAGGGCAGCGACTTCGGCTGGCCCTACTGCTACTGGGACGGCCGCCAGAACCGGCGCGTGCTCGCGCCCGAGTACGGGGGCGACGGGCAGGAGGCGGGGCGGTGCGCCGAGATGGGCGAGCCGCTCGTCGCGCTGCCTGCGCACTGGGCGCCGAACGACCTCGAGTTCTACACCGGAGAGCAGTTTCCCGAGGCGTATCGAGGCGGCGCGTTCATCGCCTTCCACGGATCGTGGAATCGCGACCCGCTGCCTCAGGAGGGCTTCAACGTCGTGTTCGTGCCGATGACGCAGGGCATACCGACGGGCGACTGGCAGGTGTTCGCCGACGGCTTCCGCGACGAGAGCGGAGCGCGAGGGTGGTCGGCACGACCGGTCGGGGTCGCGATGGCGCCCGACGGCAGCCTCTTCGTGATCGACTCGTCGGCGGGTCGGCTGTGGCGCATCGTCTGGCGGGGCACCGGCGGAGCCTGAGGTGAGCGCTGGGGGCGCCGGGGGCCCCGCGCTCGGGATCGACGTCGTCGACCTCGAGCACCCCCGGTGTCGCGGAAAGGCGGGCGACCGGCGCTTCGTCGCGCGGGTGTTCACCGAGGCCGAGGCCTCGGCGATCGCCGAGTCGGCCGACGCCGATTGCCGGCTCTGGACGCTGTGGGCGGCGAAGGAGGCGGGGTTCAAGGCAGCGACCCTCGCAGCCGGCGCGCCTCCTGTCTTCCGCCACCGGGCCTTCGAGGTCGTGCTCGAGCCAGGCGCCGAGCGAGGCCGCGTGGTGTACGAAGGCCGCAGCTACGACCTCGACGTGACGGAGCGCGACGGGCACGTGGTGGCGCTCGCGCGCTTCGTCGACCGGGGTGATGTCGGCGGCGCGGGTGTCGCGGGCGCGGGCGCCGCACGCGTCGGCCTCGTCCGGCACGGCGTCGCGACCCACGACGAGATCACACGAGCGCTCGGGCTGGAGAACGCGACGCTCGAACGCCTGCGCGCGCGGCTACGACCCGACGAGGCGCGGTCGGTACACTCCGTCCGCTCGGCGCTCGCTCGACTGGCGCTACGACGAGACGCCGCGCGCTGGCTCGGCATCGACGAAACGCGCCTCTCGGTGGTGTGCCCAGGCGGACGCACCGGCCGTGTGCCACCCCGCCTGCTGGACGACGACGGCGTGCTCGAGGCGGTCTCGGTGAGCCTCTCGCACGACGGACGCTGGCTGGCGTGGGCGCTGTGTGCCTACCAGCCGGGCCGGTAGCGGAGCAGCAGGCTGACGCCCTGCCGTTCGTAGTACGACTCGCCGATCTCGGTCTCGGCGCGGGTCCAGCCCAGGCGCACGGCCGCCGCGACGTTGGGAGCGAGATCGCGTGCCAGCTCGACGTAGAGCACCGAGGCCGCGTCGGCCTCTTCGCCCGGAACGAGCCTCGCGAAGGGTGTGCTGAAGACGTACGTCTTTCCGGTGAGCACGCCGTAGAGGTTGGCCGACATGCCCCAGGGCAGCGGCGCGAAGAGTTCGGCACGGAGCGCGAAGGCGTCGTATTCGGGCCGGCGTGAGTTCGAGCGGTTGACGATGCCCTCGAGCCCCACCGCACCCGCCACGGTGGCCACCCAGCTCCATTCGGCGCCCACCCGGATCGTCTGGTCCCGCCGGTAGGGGTCGTCCGCGTCGAAGCTGCCCTGCCGTGGGAAATCGCTCTGGCGCAGCGCGGCGAAGAAGCGCACGTCGAGGCCGACCCCCCAACGCGCTCCGAGCTCGACCTCGCGCACGTCGCGGTCGAGCAGGTCGATCTGCGTGACACCCCGAGGGGGTCGGTAGTCCCAGTGTTCGAGACGGCCCGAGAGGTCGAACTGCACACCCTCGACGGGCGGCAGGTGGTAGCGGATTCCCCCGCGGAAGCGATGGAAGGCCGGCTGCAGGAAGAGCGGCATGGGCGGGCGGTCGTCGACCGTCCGGCCCTGGTACCCGGCCTCGAGGACCGCGGTACCGGCGCCTCCGAGCCGCTGGCGGTACAACAGGTTGGCCACCCCCGCCCACTCGCGGGGGCTGTAGTCACGCACCTGGAACCCGGTCGCCGCGAACTGGCGCACCCCCAGGTCGAAGGCCGTCTGGATCAGACTCGTCGGGCGTTCGAGCAGCACGAGCGTGCCCTGCACGCCCAGGTCGCCCACCGCGGCCCGGGCGCGATCGGTGCTGTCCACGACGGGAACCGTGGCCGACGAGAGGTTGCCCTGGTAGCCCTCGCCCGAAGCCCCGGCCGAGATGACCAGGTCGACCCAGCGGAGCTGGGCCTCGAGGGGGCTCCAGGTGGCGGCGACCGCCGAGACGAGTGCGGCGACGAGCGCCGAGGCGGTGGCGGTCCGCCTCACGCGGCCGCTCCGGCCACGGCTCGGGTCGCGGTTCCGTCCGGAGCGGCGTCTACCCGTTGCGCGCGGGCGCGCAGATCGGCCACGCGCTCCTCGAGCACCTCGATCACCCGGGTCATCTGCTCGCGGAAGGTCCGGAGCGTGGAGAGCTGCTGCTCGAGCGGCAGCTCTTCGAGCGCCACGCCGGCCGTGTCCGCCACCACCGCCTCGCCTCGCTCGGTGGGCTGGCCGGGCTGCCCGACCGGCACCTGCGTGTCGCCGAAGCGGTTGAGCTGTCCGATGAAGTCACGCCGCGAGCGCTGCGCACGAAGCAGGTTCTCGAGGCGTTGCAGCTGGCCGTCGAGCTCCTCGGCCTGCGCGCGCGCCTGGCTCAGCTTGCCTTCGGCGAAGTCGATCTTGAAGAGAATGTCGGCCGGCGTGTCGCGCGGGTCGTAGACGATGCTCGGGTAGAGCACGTTCCGGGGGGTGAGCACGTTGCCCCCCTGTTCCTCGAGCTCGACGTACTGGTTCGCGAGCCCGGCGAGCTGAGCTTCGAGAGACCGCCGCGTGGCGAGGTCGGGGTCGCCCGCCAACTGGGCCTGAACGGCGTCGAGGCGCGTGTCCAGGGCGGCGAGCAGGTCGCCGCGCTCCGCCTCGAGCACGTCGCGCAGCTCCTGCACCCGCACCTCGATGCGCTCGACCTCCTGAGACCGCGCATACGCCCGCGCCAGCGCCGCTTCGCGCGACGGCTCGTCGCCAGACAGGCGCGCCGCGGTCACTTCGTCGAGAATTCGGGTGTAGGCGTTGAACTCGGCCCGCAGCTGCTGAAGGGCCGCCTCGTACGACTGCCGCGCGGCGCGGTACTCGAGCTCTTCCTGCACGAGCTCGTCGGCGACGGCCTGACCCGGTGCAGGCACGGGCGCGAGCCCGCCGCCCGGC
>CBFGQV010000241.1:0-4729 GCA_965651045.1 uncultured bacterium | reverse complement strand
AGGACGAGCTGTACCGCGCGCTCGCGAGGTGGTTTCTCGACCGCCTCGAGGCCCGCGGCCGGAACGGTCCGTCGGCTTGACGGGCACCGGGCCCCGGGGCAGGTTGGGCCGTTCCATCGAGCCTTCCGAGTCCCGCACCGAGCCGGCCATGCGACGTCCGAACCGACCCGTGAATCCCCCGACCTTCGCCCTCGCCGCGCTTCTCGCGGCGATGCCCGTCGTGGTGCCTGCAACGGCCTACGCGCAGGACGCGCGCCTGCCGGTGGACACCGCCATCGTGTCGGAGCACGTGGTGACCATCGAGGGGCAGCGCGTGCCCTACACGGCGGAGATCGGCACGCAACCGGTCTTCGGCCAGGACGGCGAGCCCATCGCGTCGCTGCTCTACACGTATTATCAGCGGAGCGACGTGCAGGACCGCACGAACCGTCCGCTGATGATCTCCTTCAACGGCGGACCGGGCTCGGCCTCGGTCTGGATGCACATCGGCTATACCGGGCCCAAGCTGCTCCGCATCGACGACGAAGGATTTCCGGTCCAGCCCTTCGGCGTGGTCGACAACCCCCATTCGATCCTCGACGTCGCCGACATCGTGTTCGTGAATCCGGTGAACGTCGCGTTCTCGCGCATCGTCGGCGATCAGGACCGCCGACAGTTCTTCGGCGTGAACGAAGACGTGCGCTATCTCGCCGAATGGATCGGGACCTTCGTCACGCGGCACGACCGCTGGCTCTCGCCCAAGTTCCTGATCGGTGAGAGTTACGGCACGAACCGTGTGTCCGGACTCGCGGGGGCGCTTCAGGGCAATCAGTGGATGTATCTGAACGGGGTGATCCTCGTGTCGCCGACGGGCCTCGGCGTGCCGCGCCAAGGGCCGGCGGGCGACGCCCTCGCGCTGCCGAACTACACGGCCACGGCGTGGTACCACGGCCAGCTCGAGCCGGCGCTTCAGAGTCGGGACCTGGAAGAGATCCTGCCCGAGGTCGAGGCCTTCACCCTGGACACCTACCTGCCCGCGCTCGCACGAGGCGGGTCGCTCCAGGGTGCCGAGCGCCAGGCGATCGCCCGCGAGGTCGCGCGCTGGGCCGGGGTCTCGGAACGCTGGGTGCTGGACCATAACCTGCGCCCGTCGGTGGGTGAGTTCCGCAAGGAGCTGCTACGCGAGGAAGGGCTCACGGTCGGGCGGCTCGATGCCCGTTACCGCGGTGTCGATCGCGAGAACGCCGGCGACTCGTACGACTACGACCCCGCGCTCAGCGCCTGGAACCAGTCGTTCGCGCCGGCGATCAACGACTACCTGCGCAACGACCTCGGCTTCGAGACCGACCTGCCGTACTGGGTCTTCGGCCCCGTGGGCCCCTGGAACCGCGACGGCGACAACACGGGCGAGGACCTGCGGCAGGCGATGGCCGAGAACCCCTTCCTGCACGTCTTCGTGCAGGCGGGGTACTACGATGGCGGTACGGACTACTTCAGCGCGAAGTACACGATGTGGAACCTGGATCCGGCCGGCCGCCTCCAGGATCGCATGCGCTACGAGGCCTACCGCAGCGGCCACATGATGTATCTCCGAGCCGAGGACCTCGAGCGTGCCAATCAGGACATTCGCGACTTCCTCAGCTGGTCGCTCGAAGCCATCGAGGGGTCGGCCCGCTATCAGTAGGGGGCGCCTGGCGGGCGCCGTCCTGGCGCTCCTTTTTCTGGGGATCTCCGGTGCCGGTCCCGCGGCCGCCCAGGCCGGGCAGGCGCCCGGGGTCGAGTCCGGACGCGATCCCGATCAGGACCCCTACGTCGAAGAGCTGCGCCGCAGGGTCGAGGGACTGCGGGAATCCGGCGCGCTGCGGCTGGCCGATGGCTCGAGGGTCGGTGGGGATCACGCGGAGCGGCTGGCCGAGGTCTACGAGGCACGCGGGTTTCGCCCGCTCTGGACCGAGTCCGGCGCTCGGGAGCTCGAGCGCTTCGTCACGACCATCGAGTCCGACGGACTGCGGCCGGAGCATTACCATGCGGAGGCGCTCGGCGACGCGCCGTCGCCCGTCGAAGCCGATCCGGCGCGCCGGGCGGAGGGTGAACTGTTGCGCACGGCGACGTTCCTGCGCGTCGCCCAGGACCTGGCGCTCGGCCGGGTCGACCCCGAAGAGCTCGACTCGGAGTGGCGGGTCGACCGGGCCGGCGAACGGCGTCTCGCCTCGGACAGCGTCGCCGCCTTCATCGCCTCGGGGCGGGTGCTCCGGGCGCTCGATCGATACCGCCCGCAGCACGCGATCTACCGGAGCATGGTGCAGGCACTGGCGTCGTACCGCGCGATCGAGGCCGGAGGGGGGTGGGCGCCGCTCCCGGATGGTGGGCTGTTGGCTCTGGACAGCGCGAACTCGGCGGTGCCGGTGCTCAGGCGGCGGCTCGCGGCGACGGGCGATCTGCCGGCCGGCGCCGACACCCGGTCGACCACCTTCGATCTGGCCCTCGATTCGGCGGTGCGCCGCTTCCAGCACCGGCACGGACTCAACGACGACGGCGTCGTCGGCGCGGCCACGCGTCGCGAGCTGAACCTGCCCGTCGCGGCGCGCGTCCGTCAGCTGCGGACGAACCTGGAGCGCGCGCGCTGGGTGTTGCGTGACCTGGCGCCGACCTTCGTCGCCGTGAACATCGCGGGGCAACGCGTCTACGTCGTCGACGGCGACACGGTCGCGCTCGAGATGCGGGCCGTGGTGGGGCGCGAGTACACGCGCACGCCGGTCTTCTCGGCACCGATGCGCTACCTCGTGCTGAACCCGACGTGGACCGTGCCCCGGAGCATCAACGGCGAGATCCTGGCGTCGATTCGGCGAGACGAGACCTACCTGAGGCGGCAAGGGTTCGAGGTTCTCGACGGGGGCCGGCCCGTGGACCCCGCGACCGTCGACTTCGGCCGCTACACGGGCGGCAGCTTTCCCTACGTCTTCCGCCAACGGCCCGGCCCGACCAACGCCCTCGGTCGGGTGAAGTTCATGTTTCCGAACGACTTCGCCGTCTACCTGCACGACACGCCGGCCCGCGACCTCTTCGCGCGCGAGGAGCGCCTCTTCAGCCACGGCTGCATTCGGGTCGCGGACCCGCTGGGGCTGGCGGCTTTCCTCCTGCCCGAGTGGAGCCCGGGCGAGATCCGCGCCGCGATCGACGCGGGCGAGACGCGGACCGTCGAACTGGCGCAGCCGGTGCCGGTTCTGGTGCTCTACTGGACGGCGGCCACCGACCTGCACGGCGAGGTTCACTTCTACCGGGACATCTACGGCCGCGACCCGGCGCTGATCGACGCGCTCGATCGAGGCTGATCGGCGGGGACCCCCGGGCACCGCCGCGGGGGAAGCGTTATATTGCCGACCGCACCTCCCCACCTCACCGACCGGACCCAATGTGGGCCAGACGTTCGCGGCGTAACGGCCGTAGTTCGGGCGCCCGCGCCGAGGGCGCGCACGACGACGCCCCTTCGCGGCGGCGGGGCTGTCTGTCCCGCCTGATTCTGGTCGGCATCGTGCTCGGGCTCGTCGCAACCCCGTTCGTGGTTCACGAGCTTCGCACGTCGCGCCTCCAGGCGAAGTACTTCAGCCGCTGGGCCGACGACGTCCGCTACGAGCTCGGCGAAGGCGCGAGTTCCCAGGTCCGGTACCCCGCGCACGGGCCCTTCGACGTGCGCATGGGCTACACGGACATCCCCCGAATGACGGCGCGACTCGAGGAACGGGGGTTCCGGGTGACGCACCAGGCCAGGGTCAGCGACCGCTTCGCCGAGCTCGTCGACCGCGGCCTTTTCCCGATCTATCAGGAGAAGCCGCAGGGCGGCCTGATGCTCCGCGATCGAAATGGCGAGGTGTTCCATCACTCGCCCGATCCGGCGCGGGTCTACGCGCGCTTCGATTCGATTCCGCCCCTGCTCTGGCAGAGCCTGCTGTTCATCGAGAGCCGGGAGTTCCTCGATGCCCGGTACCCGACCAGGAATCCGGCGGTCGAGTGGGACCGGCTTGCGCGCGGCGTCCTCGATCTGGGGCTTCGCGCGCTGGGCAGCGAGCGCAACGTGCCGGGCGGAAGCACGCTCGCCACGCAGCTCGAGAAGTTCCGGCACGCCCCCGAGGGCCGCACGGGCTCGCCGGTCGACAAGCTGCGCCAGATGGCGTCGGCGTCGTTCCGTGCCTACCTCGACGGGCCCGAGACGCTCGACGACCAGCGGCGCATCGTGCGAGAGTACCTGAACTCGGTCCCGCTCGCGGCGCAACGGGGCCACGGCGAAGTCGTGGGTACCGCCGACGGGCTGAAGGCCTGGTACGGCACGGAGTTCGACGAGGCCAACCGGCTGCTCCGGCTCGACGACGCGGAGGGTGAAGACGCGGACCGACGCGCGCGCGTGTACCGGCAGGCGTTGAGCCTGCTGCTCGCACATCGGCGTCCGTCCTACTACCTCGTGCGGCCGGAGGGGCGCCTCGCGCTCGACGAGCTCACCGACGCGCACCTGCGCCTCCTGCGCGACGCCGGCGTGATCTCCGCCGATCTGGCCGAACGCGCGGGTCGGCAGGACGTGCGGCCGCTCGACCGCGCGCCCGAGCGCGAGCCGGTGCCCTACGTCGAGCGTAAGGCGTCGAATCAGCTGCGGAGCCACCTGCTCGGGCTCTTGGGGCTGCCGAGCCTCTACGAGCTGGATCGCTACGACGTCGTCGCGACCGGTACGCTCGACATGGATTGGCAGGCCGCGGCGTCG
>CBFGQV010000240.1:0-4750 GCA_965651045.1 uncultured bacterium | reverse complement strand
CCGCCGCCTGCCGCCCGCGGGCGGTGATGCGGTAGTAGCGGCGGCGCTCATCGGTGGCGCCCTCGGGCGGCTCGTCGAGCTCTTCGATCAGGCCGTCGTCGACCATGCGCGCGAGCGCCCGGTAGAGCGTGCCGGCGTGCAGGCGCGTGCCCGAGCGGTCTTCGACGCCCTGCATGACCGCGTATCCGTGCAGGGGCTCGGCGGCGAGCGCGAGCAGAATGTCGAAGGCGATGGGCGTGAGGGGGGCGTCTGTGTGCGTCATGAATATATTCATACAGCACACAGAGGGGTGGGGCAAGCGGGGGTTGCGGACGGCGCGCAGCGCCGGCCTTCGTCCATCGCCTGGCCGGTACCTTTGCCAGCAAGGTCATGGAAAACGTGCCGGCGGCGCCCCGACCACCGGCGGGCGGGACGTTTCACAGGACTGACCTGGGAAAGGTGCCGCCGAGGTGGAGCACCCCCCGCCGGGTCGAGGGCGGGCGACGAGGCAGGGAAACGCAGAACACGGGGTCGGCGCGCGACGCGGTTGCCGCGTTTCCCTCTCTCAGGCAGGGAAACGCAGCAATGAGGAAGCCGGCGCTCCGCGCCGTTCCACGTTTCCCTGAATTGTGCCGGACTCGGCAGCGGGGGGCGACACGCGATCAAGCGAAACGCGCCGACCACGGGTCCGCGTGGGTCCGCGTGCCTACGGGATGATCTCGAAGCCCATGACTCGAAAGTGGCCGTCGCTGGTGATGACCTGCCGCAGGCGACGCTCCTGCATGACGACGAAGCTCGTGCAGTCGGTGAACGAGAACGACTGGTCCCGATACTTGCGGAAGAGGGCCTCCGCTTCGGCGAAACGTTCAGCCCCGATCCACTCACGGTCGAGCGCGCTCGTGCCGTTGAGCAGGTCGAGCAGTCGGAGTGCGGCGTCCGTGCCCGCCCGCGCCCTCGCCAGGGTACAGGACTCGTCGATCACGTAGTCGGTCGTGACGAGACGTCCACCCCCACGGATCAGTCGTTCCACGGTGGCCTTCGTCACCTCGTGGCGCGCGTCACGAAGGTCGATCAGGGCGTACCACCCGGCAGTGTCCACGAAGACATCATCCGCCATAGAGCAGGCGGTCGATGTCTTCATTCTCGAGCGTACCGCCCGGGCCCTCGACCGCATAGTCGTCCACGCGTAGCAACGGATCGTTCTCCGCCACCGTCGCCGAAGGCTCGATCGGTTCCAGACGTGCCACGGGCTCACCCCGGTAGGTGAGGACCAGCCTCTCACCCCGTCGAAGCGCGTCGAGGGCCCGGCGTGCGTGGCGGCGAAACTCGAGCATCGTGATCGTCTTCATGCGACCATGTTAATGTTCAAGTTCAACTTGAACAAGATTCTCACCCCCCCGTCCGCGCCACCCCCGCCGCCGCCACCCCGCGGTGCATGCGGTCCTTGGTCAGGTAGGGCAGCACGTAGTAGCGCCCGTCGCCGGCGGCCTCGTAGCGGCGGCGGGCGGCCTCGCGGTCGCCGGTGAGCTCGTGGGCGCGGGCGCGCTCCAGCTCGTCCCAGATGCGCCAGCCGATGGGGTGGTAGCCGGCGCGGTCGGCGGGCTCGAGGGCGGCGAGCGCGCGCCCGCCGTCGCCTTCGCGCACAGCCGACGCGGCCGTGATGAGCGCCTCTCCGTGGCGCGCGAACCAGTGGTCCTCGTCCGGATACGGCGCATAGAGCTCGGTGACCGTGCGCGCGACCTCGGCGAGCCCGAGCAGGTGCGCGTGCACGGCCAGGTTGCCCCGCACCACGAGCCGGTCCGACTCGGCCAGCGCCTCGCCGGGCGCGTTCAGGATCGCCCACCGGAGCTCGCCCTCGGCGGCGGCGGTGTCGCCCGCGAGCGCGTGCATCTGGGCGAGCGCCTGGGCCGCATGGGTGGCGTTCCGGAGCCGCCCCTGCCCCAGGTAGTCGTCGCGCACCGCCGTGAGGCGTGCCCGCGCGTCGGCCGTGCGGCCCAGCGCCACGTCCATCGAGCCGCAGATCTCGCGGTCGTCGGCGGTCGAGGCGGGCTGCTCGGGGGCGGCGAGCAACGTGCGGCATGCGTCGACCACGACCTCGTCACGACCCTCGGCGAACGCCCGGAGCACGCGCCAGCGGAGCCGCTCGTTGGTGGCTCCGAGCCCCTCCGCGAACGCGGACACGGCGTCGGCCTGGTCGGGGCGCCCCCCGATGTAGCTCGCTCCGACGAGGTTGGTGACGAAGACGGCGTTGGTCGAGTCGAGCGCGAGCGCCCGCTCGAGCGCCTCGAGCGCGCCGGCCGGGTCGCCGAGCCACCCGAGCCGGATCACGCCCAGGTTGTGCCACGCGCGGGCGTCGTCCGGGTAGCGCCCGACGAGCAGCTCGTAGGCGGCCGTGGCGGGGCGCGGCTCGAACCGCACCTGCATGTGGTGGAGCGCTTCGACGTGCCACCGCTCGCGCTCGGGCAGCCGCTCGCGGAATCGGTACGCGCGCTCCAGATGCTCGGCGGTCTCGCCGAACTGCAGGCGTGTGGTCGCGTGGGCGGCGGCCAGGCGGTGCGCCATGGCGAAGCTCGAATCGGCCTCCACCGCGGCCGCGAGCAGCGGACCGGCGCCCTCGTCGCCGAGCGCCACGGCCCGCTCGGCCTCGGCGTAGAGCCGGAGCGCCTCGATCGAGTTCGTCGTGACCTCGGGCAGCGGCCGGCTTCGGGCGAGCTGGTCGGCGCTCTCGCCGAGCCGCGCCCGCACTTCCCGCGAGAGCTCCTCGACCGCGCCGAGCAGGCCCTCTTCGGGCGCGGCCGTGCGCACGGCGAGCAGCTCCTCTCCGCTGACCGGATCCAGCGCCCGGCCGCTGAGCACGAAGTCCGGTCCCGCGCGCGAGATGGTCGCGCCGACCACGGCGCCGGCGCCGGCGCGCTCACCGACCTCCATGGCGAGCGGCAGCACCAGTCGCGCGTCGGGCTCGACGTCCATGCGCCGGAGCACGTCGGCGATCTGCGCGCGGCTGAGCACGCGCACGTAGGCCGACTGTTGCAGGTCGACGGCGAGCGCCTCGCGCGCGGCGAGCGAGAGGTCGTCGGTGCCGTCGGCGCCGTCGAAGTCCGCCACCACGACCCAGCCGCGTTCCGGAAATGCGCCGGCCGCGCTGCCTTCGGCGTCGAGCACCCGCGCCGCATCGCCGCCGGGGGGCCACGCATTCCAGACGAGCGCAGCCACGCCCACGGCCGCCACCCAGAGGAGTCGCTTCCACAGGGGCCCATCGTTCGCCCCCACGAGTGCCTTGGCCGGATCGACGGCGAGTTCGCGCGCGATCACGTCGCCCGATGCGGGGCGGTCGGCGGGGTCGGGCTCCAGGCACCGCCGCACGACCAGCACGAGCTCGGGCGGCGTGTCGGCCGGGAGCCCCCGCAGCGTGCCGTGTTCGGCGTAGGCCGCGAGGTCGGTTTCGCCGGGAGGCCCGCCGGTGAGCATCTCGTAGGCGACCATGCCGAACGCCCACGCATCGCTCCGCGCGTCGGCCGGCCGGCCTGCGCGCTGCTCGGGCGCCATGTACGCCCGCGTGCCGCCTCTCCGTGCTTCGCCGGCCAGCCCGAAGTCCACCAGCTTGACCGCGCCCCGCCGGTCGAAGACCAGGTTCTCGGGCTTCAGGTCGCGGTGCACGATGCCCGCTGCGTGGGCCATGGCCAGCGCTTCGGCGATCTGCTGCGCGACCCCGTGAGCCTGGTCGGGTGCGAGCGGCCCCGCTCGGAGCCGGTCGCGAAGCGTGCCGCCGTCGTAGGGTGCCATCGCGATGAAGCGCCGGCCGTCGTCGGCACGCCCGACCTCGTAGACCGTACCGATGTTGGGGTGGTCGAGCTGGGCGGCGGCCCGCGCCTCGTCGAGCACCCGGTCGGGGCCGGTCGTGGGCGGCAACACCTTGAGCGCCACGGGCCGGTCGAGCTCGGCGTCGTGGGCGAGGAACACCACCCCCGCCCCGCCGCGGCCGAGCGTGCGCACCACGCGGTAGCGTCCGATCAGGAGGCCCGCCACGTCGTCGTCGAGGTCGTGGAGGCGGCCCGTGTCGGCCCGATCCGCCGTCGCACCGTCGAGCAGCCGAGCCGCGCGGTCCGGGTCGAGCGTCTCGCCGAGGTTGCCGAACGCCGCCTCACCCGCCTCGGCCCGCTGGTGCGCCCGGAGCAGAGCTTCCAGCCGGCCGGCGAGCGCCGGATTCTCGGCGGCCACGCGCTCGACCTCGGCGGCGCGCTCCGCGGCGGGTAGGGCCACGATCCGGTGGAAGTGCCGCTCCAGCGCCGCGAGTGGCGATTCGCTCACGGGCGCCCGTCCATGGCGTCGACGAGCCACGCTCGCGCGAGCGCCCAATCGGCCTTCACGGTGCGGGGCGACACCTCGAGCGCCGCGGCGGTCTCGTCGACCGTGAGCCCACCGAAGAAGCGGTACTCGACGGTGCGCGCGAGGCGGGGACTCTCGGCCTCGAGCCCCGTGAGTGCGCGGTCGAGGTCCAGAAGCTCGCTCGCGTAGGCATCGACCGAAGCCACGTCGTCGCCGAGCGTCACCCGCACCTGGTCGCCGCCCCGCTTGTCGGCGCCCCGCCGGCGGGCCGCGTCGATCAGCACCCGCCGCATGGCCTGCGCCGCCGCCCCCATGAAGTACGCGCGCCCGCGCTGCTGTACGCGCGGGTCGTCGGCCAGGCGCAGATAGGCCTCATGCACCAGCTCGGTGGTGTGAAGCGTCGGCTGCCGCCCCTCGCGCGCGCGCTGGCGCTGCGCCATGCGGT
>CBFGQV010000239.1:0-4754 GCA_965651045.1 uncultured bacterium | reverse complement strand
GGCCACCTCGCGACCGGCGCTCTCGGCGCCCGCTCCGCCGTGGTCGCCGCCCTCTCCGGCGTCCAGGGCGTTGACCGCCTGCACGTAGAGCGAGCCGGTGCGCTGCACCCGGGCCGCGCGATCCTGGGCGTCACCGGCGTGCACGGCGGCGAGCAGGTCGATCGCCGTGCGGGTGCCGCTCTGCTGCCCGGCGGCGAACCCCCCGGTGAAGATCAGCCCGGCAGCCGCGGCCGCGGCCAGCCAGCGGACCGGCCGGAAGGCACGACGCTCGCGCCCCGTCAGGAGCCCCTCGGACCGCAGGCGCCGGACCACGCGGTCCTCGAGGTCGGGGGGCGGGCGCATCGGGGCGGCGGTCGGCAGGGGGTCGTTCATGGCGATCGGTCTCCGTCTCCGAGCAGGCGGCGAAGCGCCCGCCGGGCGTGGAAGAGTTGGCTTCGCGAGGTCCCGACCGAGATGTCGAGTCGCTCGCTGATCTCGGGGTGGGTGTAGCCTTCCCAGTCGTGGAGCATGAGGACGGTGCGGTAGCCCTCGGGCAGTTCGCGGATCGCGCCCTCGAGCTCCATCCGGAGCCCCGGTTCGTCAGGGCCCACGGCCCGCGTCGGGGCCTGGTCGAGCGGCGCGTCTTCCGGACGTCGCATGCGGCGCCGCAGCTCTTCGCGGGCGCAGTTCAGCGCGATGCCCGAAAGCCAGGTACGGAGCGCGCATTCCCACCGGAACGCCGGGAGCGCCCGCACGGCGCGGACCCACGCGTCCTGTACGATGTCGTCGACCTCGGCGCCGGCGCGGTCGCCGAGCCGGCTCGCGACGAGCCCGTAGAGCGCCGGGGTGTGGCGCCGGTAGAGCATTCGGAATGCTCGCTCGTCACCACGCTCCGCCACGCGGGCCGCCAGGGCCCGGTCGCTCACCGTCGAGTCGTCCGCCATGTGCCTCGCTTCGTCGTGCCACCACCCGCTCCGTTCGTTCCTGAGTGGCCGAACGGAGAAGAAACGTTGGTTGTCCGCTCGCCCCACGGCAAACACACGTCGCGGGCGCGGGCCCGAACCTGTATCTTCTCTCGCTTCGACGCCCCGCGCCGAGCGCCCATTCCGACGACCTGAGCCGTTGAGCGAATCCCCCGAGACCAAGGCGACCAGGCCCCAGCGGCCGCCTCTGGCCCGCGAGTTCATACGCTTCCTGCTCGAACTCTCGGTCGGCGTCCACCGGCACGCCATCTACCCGCCGGGGCATCCGTCGCTCGAGCCCGCGGCCGACGCCGTGAGTCACGTGCTGGACGAGCTGATGGCCGAGCGGTCCGTGCTCCGCATCGGCGTGGCCCGCGACGAGTTGCTGGCCGAGGGGGGCGCCAGCGATCCGCGCCAGCCCGTGCTCGCCGACCTCGCACGACGCCTGCATCAGCTGCAGATCGCCGGCATCTCGTTCACGGCAGGCGTTCGGCCCTCGGAAGTGGCCGAGCTGCTTCACACGCTCGGCCGGGCGCAGGAGGTCGACGAAGTGCCGCTCGGGCTGCTCGAGCCCGAAGACCTGCCCCGATGGCCACACGTTCGGATTCATCCGCTGGGGGTGGACCGGCTGGTGCTGGGCGAGAACGCCGGCTGGGACGGCGCCCGTGCGGTCGATCTCTGGATGGGGCTCGCCGGCACGATTCTCGGAAGCGACGCGGCCGATCAGGAGGCCGCCCGCGATCCGGCCCGGCTCGCAGCGGAGCTCGATCGGCGCGCCGACGAGCAGGGGCTGCAGGACCGGGTCACCGACCAGCTCTCGCAGCTCGTCGCGGAGCTGCGGGCGACCTCGGGCGTCGAGGCCGAGGAAATTCGGGACCGCGTGAACCGGCTGCTCGCGGCGCTGGAGCCCGAGATTCTGGACCGGATCGTCCAGATGGGGGGCGACGCGGAGGCGCGCCGGCGTTTCCTGCACGACGTCAATCACGCGCTGCCCGTCGACGCCGTCTTCCGGATTCTCGAGTCGGCCGCCCGCACGAGCGAGCAGACGATCTCGCACGCCTTGAGCCGCCTGCTCTCGAAGCTCTCCGTGCACTCGGCGACCGAGGCCGCGGCGCCCGAGGTGCCCGGCTGGAATCCCGGAGGCGCGGGGCTCCGCGAGATCGTCGACCGCCTGCTCGACGATTGGGTGCTCGACGACCCGAACCCGGACCGCTACACGGCCCTGCTCGACGCGATGGCCCGCGCCGTGCCGGCGGCGCGACCGGTCGGTGAGCCCGACGAACGCGACGAGCTGGCCGGCGCGCTCCGCGTGGTGCATACGGCGATCGAGGTCGACGCCTTCGGCGGCACGGTCCGGCGCGCCCTGCTCGATCTCGTCGACCGCGCTGAGGTGGGGGCGGTGATCGAGCTGCTGAGCGAAGACGCGGCCGACGTACCCGCCGCGCGCGCGATGCTCGACTATCTCACGGAGCCCGCCCAGCTCCGCCGCATTCTGGCGCGCACCCCCGTCGAGGAAGCCGCGCTGGACGCCATGGTCGGGCGCGTCGGAGAGAGCGCGATCGACCCGCTCATGGAAGTGCTCGTCGAGTCCGAGTCGCGCTCGCTCCGTCGTAAGGTGTTCGACATGCTCGCGCGCCTCGGGCCCCGCGCGGGACAGCGCGCGGTCGAGCGTCTCGAAGACCCGCGCTGGTTCGTACAACGCAACATGCTCGCCCTGCTCCATCACCTCGAGGGGCTTCCGCCCGGCTTCGACCCGCTCTGGTTCACCTCGCACGGTGACCATCGCGTACGCCGCGAGGCGTTCCCGCTCGCGCTCCGCGACGCGTCGAGCCGCGACCACGCGCTTTCGCTCGCGCTCTCCGACCGCGACGAACGCCTGGTGCGCATGGCGCTCATGGAGCTGCACAACCACGTGCCGGTCCCGCTGATCCCCACCGTCGTGAACCGGGCCATGCACGAGGGGCGAAGCGACGAGATTCGGGCGCTCGCCGTACGCGTCCTGCGCGACAGCGACTCGGTTCTCGTGCGCGACGCGCTCCTCGCCATGGCGGCCCCCTCTCGGTCGCTCTTCGGCCGCCCGCGACTGGCGCCAGTGGGCGCCGCGGTTCTCGCCGCGGTCGAGACGCTCTCGCGCCGGTGGAGCCGCGACGAGCGGGTGAAGCCCGTACTCGAACGCGCCCGGCGGAGCCGCGACCCAGAACTCGTACGCGCGGCCGGAGGCCTGCCTTGAGCGAAGCAGCGGATTTCCTGGTGTCGATGGCCCAGGCCGTCAGCAATATGGGGCTCTACCCTGCGGGCCACCCCGCCAGGGAACGGTCCGTCGACCGTTCGTTCGAGCGCCTGCAGCGCTTCCAGGAGCACCAGTCCACGGCGCGGTTCACCTTCCTCGAAGAGCTCGCCGTGCTCGGTCGCCGGCCGGTGCGCCCCCTGCACGATTGGGAGTGGGGACGCCGGCTATGGGAGGTGGGCATTCAACGCCTCGAGCTGGTCGGACCCGTCTCGCGCGACGAGCTCGAGGGCTTCCTCGACGAGGTGCACCGACGCATCGGCGGCATTCAGACGAGTACCGCCGAAGCGCGCACGACGCGCGAGACCAACCTCCGCTGGGGGGCGCTGGGCGTGCGTCCCGACGCCGACGACGCGGGGCGGGCCCCCGAGGGCGTGCTCACCTTCTCGCTGGCCGACGAGGTGCAGGCGGTCGACTGGCTGCACGACGAGCTTCGCGAGGGAAGGGGATTGCCGCTCGTCGAGGCCGAGACCGTGGTGCAGTCGCTCTCGCTCGCCATGCGCGGCGACCAGGACCACCTGATTCCGCTGCTTCGGCTCAAGAGCTTCGATCAGTACACGACCACCCACGCCATGAACGTCTCGGTGCTCGCCATGGCGCTCGCCGAGTACCTCGAGCTCGACGAACGCCAGATACGTAGCTTCGGCATCGCCGGGCTGCTGCACGATCTGGGCAAGGTCACGATTCCCGAAGAGGTGCTGAACAAGTCCGGACGGCTGACCGAGTCCGAACGCGCGCTCATGAACCGGCACCCGGCCGAGGGCGCGCGCATCATTCTGGAGACCGAACAGAACCTGGACCTCGCCGCCGTGGTCGCCTTCGAGCATCACATCAAGTTGAACGGCGAGGGGTATCCGACCATGCGCCACAGGAGGCGCTGCCATCAGGCGTCGGACCTCGTGCACGTGTGCGACGTGTTCGACGCGCTCCGCACGCACCGGCCGTATCGGGAGGCCTGGTCGACGGAGCGGGTGCTCCAGTACATCGAGCGTGGCGCGGGCCGCGAGTTCGATCCCGATCTGGCCCTGCCATTCGTGCGCATGCTGCGCGCGTGGGACTCGCGGGTGGCCGAGGTCGAGGACCGCGAGGAACCGCTCCTGGTGGCGGGGCACGGCCTCGAGGTCGAGCGGTTCGGGTCGGACCCTCTCGAGCGCGACTGAGGCCGAACGTTCGGCCAGCTTACGCGCCTGCTCGCGCGAAACGGGCCAGGCGTTCGGCGGCGTCTTCGAGCGTCTCGAGGCGCTTGCAGAAGGTGAAGCGCACGAGCGAGCGCCCGCGCGCCGGTTCGCTGAAGAAGCTCGATCCGGGCACCGGGGCCACGCCCGCTTCGCGCGCGAGGCGCCGGCTGAACGCGTCGTCGTCTTCGTCCGAGAGCGCCGAGAAGTCGGCGAGCACGTAGTAGGCCCCCTGGGGCGCGCGGCACGAGAATCCGGCGTTTTGGAGCCCCTGCACGAGCACCTCTCGACGGGCTCGGTAGCGCTCGCGCATGGTCTCGTAGTACGCGTCACCCAGGGTTTCCATCGCCG
>CBFGQV010000238.1:0-4772 GCA_965651045.1 uncultured bacterium | reverse complement strand
CAGGTCGACGCCCGCACGGTGAACGACGTGAAGGTGAGCCCCGACGGGCGCTACGCCGCGCTCTCGCGCGAGGGCGCCTCGAACCGGGCCAACGGGCCGGTGCTGGTCGACCTCTCGAACCCCGCCGACCCCGAGATCGCGACCTACATCGAAGACCCGCGCATCACGGGCGGCGTGCACAACATGTTCGCCACCGACACGCACCTCTTCGCGCTCGCCGGCGGCGACAAGTACATCATCTTCGACGTGACCGACCTCCAGAATCCGACCTTCGTGAGCGAGTACAACCACCCCGACTCGCGCATTCACGACGTGTGGGTCTACGACGGCATCGCCTACTCGAGCGAGTGGGGCACGGGCGTCGTGGTGGTCGACGTCGGCAACGGGCGCTGGGGCGGCTCGCTCGAGAACCCGGTCTTCGTGACCAACGTGCCCTACCCCGTCGGCGCGACCCATGCCGCGTTCCCGTACTACCAGGAGTCGACCGGCAAGGTCTACCTCTTCCTGGGCGACGAGATCATGGCCCGGGGGGGCGCCGCGTGGAGCGGCGCGGGGCTGAACCGGATTCCCCAGCAGGGCGGCACGCCGTCGGTGACGAGCGGCTACATTCACATCATCGACTTCACCGACCCCGAGAACCCGAAAGACGTGGCGCGCTACGAGGTGCCCGAGTTCGGCACCCACAACCTCTGGGTCGAAGACGACGTGATGTATGTCGCCTACTACGAGGGCGGGCTTCGGGTCGTCGACGTCGAAGGCGAGCTGATGGGCAACCTGGCCAACCAGGGCCGTGAGATCGCGGTCTACAAGGCGTTCGACCCGCAGGGCTACGTGGCCAACGCGCCGATGGCCTGGGGTCCGCAGCCCTTCAAGGGCCACGTCTTCTTCAGCGATTTCAACTCGGGGCTCTGGAGTGTGCGCGTGCTGCCGCGCGACCGACCCGTGAGCTGACGGCAGAGGACCGCTCTACCGCGCCCTCCGGACGCGCGTTCCGCCGGCCTGGCGCCGCCCCCACGCGGGGTGGCCGCCAGGCCGGTGGAACTTTTTATGTGTCATTCTTGTATGAACTTAGCTGTACTGGAATGGGATTCTCACATCAAGGAGCCATGCTTGGGTAACCGACACAAGACCACGGATCTGGACCGGGCACGCGACGAACTCATGAGCCACGTCGTGCGGTGCGAAGTGCTGGAAGCGACCATGGAGCACCGCGTCGAGTGGTTGAACGATACACTGGACTTCATGGCCGAGCGGTATCCGCAGCTCGGCGACCTCCAGATGGCCCAGCTCGAGATGATGGGCCGCCAGTTCATCAAGCCCGCGATTCCGCACGGCGCCGGCAAGAACGCGCAGACGCTCGACCGCACCAGCGCGACGCTGCCGGGTGCGGCCGATGCCGACGAGACGCCGGTCGACGAGGCCGAGGCACCGGCGGGCACGCCGGCCGAGCCGGCCGCGGCCGCGCGCGCAGCGGCCTGAGGGCCTGAAGCACGATCTGCGCGGTCGGGCCGACGCCCGGTTGCGCCGCGCGTGAGAAGGGGCGCTTCCCGAGACGGGGGGCGCCCCTTTCGCATGGACCCTCACCCCCCGCGCAACTCCTCCAGCGTCACCACCCTGCCCCGCTTCGCCCACCGCGTGAGCGTCTCCAACTCGGGCTCGAGGCCGAGTCCCCAGGTGGCGTCGGAAAGCGCGATCACGTCGTAGCCCCGCGCTTGAAGGCCGTCGACGGCGCCCGTCACGCACACGTCCCGCGCCACCCCCGCCACCACGAACTCGAGCGGGCGCCCGAACTCTTCTTCGAGCGTCTCGATGAACGCTTCGGTCGCGGGGTTGCCCTCGAACACGTCGAAGCGGGTCTTGTGAATGAAGACCGGCCGCCCGCTGGCCACGACGCGCCGGGCCACCCGCTCGGCGCGCTCCTCGCCGTCGTCGTGCTCGAGCACTTCGGGGTCGTCGGGCCGCACGGGCGCGATGATCGCTGCGCCCTGCCGCTCGACCGGGTCGTGGGAGCGCCCCATGCAATGCGGCGGGTACGTGCCCTTCGAGGGGTCGGGGGATTCCGTGTCGATCTCGGGATCTTCGTAGCCGTGCCAGTCGCCCGTGTAGACCACGAGGTCGCAGTGTTCACGCATCCACCGGACGGCTTCGGCGATGCGGTCCCGCACCTGGACGGCGCCCGGGTCGTGCGGATCCGAGAGGTCCTTGACGTAGAGCCGGCCCTCGGGCTCCATGAAGTCGTGCTGTACGTCCACCACCCATCCGATGCGTGCCTTGTCGGCCACGGTTCCGGCTCCTTCGCCTTCGAGTATCAGTCCACGCGTTCGAGTCGGGGGGTGTCGCGGTACCAGCGCCCGACCTTGGCGACCGCCTCGCCGTCCACGCGAACGACGTCGGCCGTGTAATCGTAGCTGCCCCGCACGAGCGCCGACCCGACGCCGTACGAGTCGACCGGCACACCGGCCTTCTTGAAGCGGCGGATCTTGTCGGCGTCGAATCCCCCCGACGCGACGATACGTACCGACGAGAAGCCTTCGCGGTCCAACGCCTCGCGCACGTTCCACACGAGCCGCGGGTTCACGCCCCGTGGATCGAAGTCGCCCATCTGCCCCACGACCGAGCGGTCCACCACGTTGCCCGACGTGTCGAGGCGCACGCCGTAGAGCCGCTCGCCCAGCGCGCGTGCCACGGCCAGCGACGTGCCCACGCTGTCGTTGTCGAAGTCGACCAGGCTGATCACCCGCACCGACTCGGGCATCTGGCGCGCGAACGCCACCGTGGCCGCCACCGTGTCGCCCCCGAAGGCGGCGATCAGCGCGTGGGGCACGGTGCCCATGCCCTCCGAGCCCCACCACGACGCCTGCGCGTCGGTCGAGACGCCGATCGCCCCCGCGACGTGCGCCGCCCATCCGTCGCCGGTCTGCACCATCCACTGGTCGTGGCGCGCCGGAAAGAAGAGCACCGGCTCGGGCCAGGCGGCCTCGACCACCTGCCGCGTGTTGGTGGCGATGCGCGTGCGGCGCCCCAGCACGCCCAGATAGAGCGTTTCCAGGTGCGCGAACGCGGCGTACGGCCCCGTGATCTGCATGACGGGCTCCCAGGGCTCGGCGCGTTCGCCGTCTCGCAGGGCGCGCACCTCCAGGTCCGAGAAGGCGTACCCCTCGCTCAGGCAGAGCTTCAGGATCGCGATCGCCTCGTCGGTGCCCGCCACCCAGGCGTGGTGCTTCTGGAACACCTGCATCGTGACCGTCGGGTCGCGCCCCTCGCCCAGGAGCACCTCGCGCGCCCGCACGAAATACTTGTCCGAGTAGTAGCCCGCCCGCATGCGTTCGACCGGCAGTTGGAAGATGGCCGGGTCGAGCCGCTCGGGCTGGATGAGGGGCGGCGGCGGCGTGGCGTCCACGCGGTCGGTGGGTCGTGGGGATTCCATGGTGGCAGTATAAGGCCGGCTGCCGCGGAGCAGCGAGGGCGCCCGACGCCCGGCGGGCCTTGTGGCACGCGCGAGCCGGACCGAGAATCCCCCCCATGACCATGCTCATCTGGGTACTCGTTCTCACGCTCTCGATTTCGTTCCTCTGCTCGATTCTCGAGGCCGTGCTGCTGTCGGTCACGCACTCGCACGTCGTCATGCTCCAGGAGAAGGGCGAGAAGGCGGGCGACCTGCTCCACCGCATGCGTCGGAAGATCGACGAACCGATCGCCGCGATTCTCACGCTGAACACGCTCGCCCACACGATGGGCGCGACGTTCTCAGGAGGCCTCGCGCTGCAGGTGTTCGGCAGCGAGTGGATGGCGGCCTTCTCGGCGGCGTTGACCTTCGCGGTCCTCGTCTTCACCGAGATCATACCGAAGACGCTCGGGGCGACCTTCTGGCCTCAGCTGTCGCGTGCTTCGGCGCGGATTCTTCGGGTGATGATCGTCGGCATGAAGCCGATCCTGATTCCGCTGTCGTGGTTTTCGCGGCTGATTCAGGGCAACGCGAGCCGGCCCACGGTGAGCCGATCCGAGATCGAGGTGCTGGCCGAGATCGGGCGCCGCGAGGGGGCGCTCGACGAAGACGAGTGGCAGGTGGTGTCGAACGTGATCCGGCTCGACGAGGTGACGGTGGGCGAGGTGATGACCCCGCGCACCGACATGGTGGCGCTCGCGCTGGACGCGTCGGTCGAAGAAGCCAAGGCGCTCATGCTCGAGCGCGGGCACCTTCGGTTGCCGGTCTACGACGAGTCGATCGATCAGATCGTGGGCATCTTGCTCGCGCGCGATCTGTGGAGCGCCGACCGCGACGGCGTGACCGAGATCCGGGGCATTGTCCGGCAGCCGTACTTCAGCCCGGCGAGCAAGGCGGTCGAAGACCTGATTCCCGAAATGCGCCGGCAGCGCAACAAGATGGCGATCGTGCTCGACGAGTTCGGGGGCACCGCCGGGCTGGTGACGCTCGAAGACCTGATCGAGGAAATCATCGGCGAGATCCAGGACGAGCACGAGGTCGACGAGCCCGAAGACTTCTTCCCGCTCGAGAACGGTTCGGTACGGGTCTGGGGTGGCGTGCCGCTCCGCGAGGTCGACGACGAGCTCGAGCTCGATCTGCCCGACGAGCAGTACGACACGCTGGGGGGATACCTCTTCGGCCGGCTGGGCCGGGTGCCGCGCATCGGCGACGTAGTGGCGGTCGACGGCGGCGAGTTCCGTGTGACGCAGATGAAGGGCCGGCGGATCGAGTACGCGGTCTATCGCCCGTCCGACGGCGACGACGACCTCGAGCCGGACGACTGAGC
>CBFGQV010000237.1:0-4787 GCA_965651045.1 uncultured bacterium | reverse complement strand
TAACGACGCGCAGCGTTGTCGCGGGGTGCCCTACTTGTGCAGAGCTTCCCTAGTCGGCCCGGAGCGCCTCGGTCGGCGGCACGCGGGTCGCCCGAAGGCCCGGCAGCAACGACGCCGACGCGGCGACCACGAGCAGGAGCGCGGCCACACCGGCAAGCACCACGGGGTCGCGCGGCGACACCCGGAACAGCAGGTCGCGCACGAAGCCGGCGAGGGCCACGGCGGCCGCGAGGCCAGCGCCGATTCCCACGAGCGTCAGCGCGACGCCGCGACCGACCACCATGCCCACGAGCTCGTTTCGTGCGGCCCCCAGTGCCGACCGAATGCCGAGTTCACGCCGCCGGTCGGCCACGTCGAAGGCCATGAGGCTGTAGAGCCCCAGCGCCGCCACGACGAGGGCGAGCACGCCGAACAGCGTGAACAGGGTCGCCCCGGTCCGCCACGAGCGCGACCGGCCCCCGAGAATGTCCTCCATGCGCTCCGCACGGGCGAAGCGCACCTCGGCACCATAGGCGAGCAGCTCCTCGCGCACGCGGCGCAGCGTCTCGGCCACCTCACCCGGGTGCGCGCGCGCGATCAGCGTGAGCGGCGGAAAGGCGGCGGCGGCGACGTTTCCGATCGGCAGGTAGTAGAGCGGCGCCTCGTCTTCGACGAGCTGCTGGAAGCTGTGGTCGGCGACCAGCCCCACCACCGTGGCGCACAGGGGCTCTTCTTCGTCGCCGGAGGGCTCGAGCTCGATGCATCGGCCGAGCGGATCCTGTTCACCGAACGCGGTGCGGGCCAGGTCCTCGGTCAGGATCGCGACCGGGGCCGCGGCGCTCGAGCGATCCGCCGCGGTGAATCCCCGCCCTCGCGCGATGCGCATGCCCATGACATCGAAGTAGTGTTCCGTCACCGTATAGAGATAGGGTCCGCGCTCGAGCTGCAGCGAGTCCCGGCCGGGCACCTGGAAACTCCGGCCCCAGAGCCCCCGGAACGGGGTCACGCTGCTCACCGCCGCCCCCTGTACGAGCCCGCCCTCGCGCAGTCGGTCCGCAGCTCGCTCGAGCGCCTCGGGGGCGACCCCACCGAAATTGCCCCCCGTGGCTTCCACCGAGCCCAGGACGATCCCCTCGGGCTCGAAGCCCAGGTCCAGCCTGCCGACCTCGTTCAGGCTCCGGACGAACAGGCCCGCGCCGACCAGGAGCAGCACCGAAAAGGTCACCTGGGCGACGAACAGGGCCGAGCGCGCGCGCCGGGCCGACGACGCCCCGCGCCCTCCTTCGCGAAGGCCCGCGGCGAGGTCCGACTTCGACGCCTGAAGCGCGGGCAGAAGTCCCGAGGCGAGCGCGGCGAGCGCCGAGACCGTGATCACGAAGACCAACATGCGTGGTCCCGCGAAGCCGGAACCCGGATCGAGGTCGGGCACCAGCGTGCGGTGCAGGAGAAGTCCGCCCCACTGGGCCGCGACCAGGGCTCCGGCGCCCGCGAGCGACGCGAGCACGAAGCTCTCGACCAGGAGCTGGGCCACGAGACGCCCACGGCTGATACCCAGCGCCAGACGAACCGAGAGCTCACGCCGCCAGCGCGCGGCCCGCAGCAGGAGCAGGTTCGCCACATTGGCGCAGGCGATCAGCAAGACGAAGAGCGAGACGCCCGCCAGCCACCGGGCGACGTCGAGTTCGGCACCGGCCGTCGGAGACTCGCCGGCGATCAGCGAGGCGAGCACCACCCGGGCCTCGGGGTCGTAGCGGTCGAGGGCGACTTCTTCGGACCGGCCCGCCCGATGCGCCCCCGTCGCTTCGGCACTCGCGGCGTCGAACCCCACACCGTCGGCGAGACGGGCGATGGCCTGGAACCAGTACCAGCGGCGGGCATCTACCCAGCCATCGCCGAACTGCTCGACGAACGCGGCCGTGCGAATGGGCAACCACACGTCGACCGGGTCGAGCGTGGGCCCCGTGAAGCCCTGAGGCGCCACGCCGATGACGCTGTACCGCTGCTGCCCGATCTGCAGTTCACGACCGATCGCCGAAGGGTCACCACCGAAGCGTCGCTGCCAGAACCCGTAGCCGAGTACCGCCACAGGCTCCGCCCCTCCGATGCGGTCTTCGTCGGGACCGTAGAAGCGACCGCGGTGCGGCTCGACGCCCAGCAATGGAAAGAGCGACGCGTCCGCCCACTGGGTCTGGACGCGCTCGGCGTCGGCGCCCTGCCCCAGCGTCATTTCGCGCGAACCGTACGCAGCCACCGCCTGAAACCCCGCGACCTGGCGAAAGTCTTCGTAGTCCGGCCACGTCATCGACGGACTGGTCTCCGCCCGAGCCGTGAACGGCGACACCCGCTCGACGTGGATCTGGACCACCCGCCCGGCGTCGACCACGTGCTCGGGCGGCCGCAGCAGCAAGCGGTCGATCACGCCGAACATCGCAGCGTTGACCCCGATGCCCAGGGCGAGCGTGAGCACCACCGCCGCCGTGAAGGTGGGCTGTCGGCGAATCCCTCGGAACGCGAACGCCAGGTGCGACCGCAATGCGTCGAACATCTCTCCCCTCCTCGTCTTCCTCACGTGGGCTCGATCGATGGCGGCGAGGCGCGCGCGATAACCGTCCAGATCGCCGAAGCGCCGGCGGGCCTCCACCTCGGCCTCGCCCCGCGTCCATCCGTCCGCTTCCAGCGCCTCGACCGTTCGTGCGAAGTGGTCCGCCAGTTCGTCGTCGATCTCGGCATCGGGGCTCGGTCGCGACGTTCCAAGCCGAAAGAGGCGCCTCATGCGTCGGCCTCGCCGGCACGCAGCACCTTGAACATCGCCTCCGCGTAGCGCGTCCACCGCCGCTCTTCACGACGCAGGGCCTGGCGTCCGTCGTCGGTGAGCGAATAGTACTTGGCTCGCCGGTTGTTCTCCGACACGCCCCAGTCGGCTTCGAGCAGGCCTCGCTTGTGCATGCGATGGAGCGCCGTGTAGAGCGCGCCCTCTTCGATCTGAAGGGCGTCGTCGGTCATGCGGCGCACCCAGTGGGCGACGGCGTAGCCGTGGCGAGGCCCGAACGCCAGCGCCTTCAGTACCAGAACGTCGAGCGTGCCCTGCAGGAGCTCGAGGTCGTCCCGCATGCCCACCGCCTCCTCGTCGTCGTCGATCGAGTGCTACCCCTGAAACATTGAGGGAAGATGCGCGGTCACGCCGGCCCGTGCAAGGGCGCCCCGTGCGGCGGGCGGTCTCCGTGCCTCAGCCCGTGCTCTGCATCGCCGCGGCGAGGCCGTTGACCGTCGCGAGCAGCACGTCGCGGATCGGCCGGGCCCGCACCACGTCGGGGTCGGCCCGCTCGCGGGCGAGCAGCTCGACCTGCAGAAGGTTGAGCACGTCGGTGTAGGGGTTTCGGAGCGCGATCGACTTCCGGATCACCGGCGCACGCCCGAGAAGGTCCTCCTCGCCGGTGAGCGCGGCGATCGCCGCGCGCCCGCGGTCGAAGTCGCGTTCGATACGGCCGAAAAGTTCGCGATCGGGAGCCTCTCCGAGGCGATCGACGTAGACGCGCGCGATCTCCAACCGGCTCCTGGCCATCTCGCGCTCGGCGTTGTCGACCACCGCCTGCACGAACGGCGAGCGATGGTACGCCCGCGCCAGGACTTCGCGGGCATGCGGGTCGGCCTCGAAGAGCTCCGCGAGCGCCGTGCCGAGACCGTACCAGCCCGGCACGATGGCCCGGATCTGCGTCCACGCGAATCCCCAGGGAATCGCGCGCAGCTTCTCGAACGACGGCTCGTCACCGCCCCGGCTCGCAGGCCGTGATCCGATCGGCAGACCGGTCACCGCATCGGCCGGAGTGACGCGCCGGTAGGCGCTCCAGAACGCGGGGTCGTCGATCAGGGCGCGATACACCTCGCGTGACCGCGCCGCGACCCGGGCGAGCCGCTCGTCGACCTCGGGCGTGAGGCCCCCATCGCCGCCCGCCTTCCTCGCACGGCCGTCCGGACCCTCGTCGATCGCGCTCTCGAGCACGGCGCCCACGATCTGCTCGAGGTGCCTTCGGGCGAGCGAGCGCAGTCCGTAGCGAAAAGTGATCACCTCGCCCTGCTCGGTGAAGCGAATGCGGGGCGAGCGCGCCTCGCGGGGCATGGCGAGAATCGCCCGGTTGGCGCGACCGCCGCCTCGCCCCACGGTGCCGCCGCGACCGTGGAAGAGCCGCAGCTCGACGCCGGCCCTGCGCGCCGACCGGCCCAGCTCGCGCTGCGCCTCGTGGAGCGCGCGGTTGGCCATGAAATACCCACCGTCCTTGTTGCTGTCCGAGTACCCGAGCATGACTTCCTGCAGCCCGTCGCGGGCGTCGAGCTGGCGCCGGTAGATCGCGTTCTCGTAGAGCGCGTCCATGCGCGCGCCCGCCTCGGCGAGGTCGTCGATGGTCTCGAAGAGCGGCACGAAGTCGATCGGGCATCGCACGCGGCCCTCGCCCATGCGCCAGAGCCCCACCTCGTGCGCCAGCACCATCGGCTCCAGCACGTCGCTGGGGTCGTGGGTCATGCTCACGATCCAGCTCCCGATCGACGCGGGCTCCCGTTCGAGCGCGTCGCGCACGACCTCGAAGGCCTCGAGTACCTCGCGCGCGGCGTCCGGGGGATCGGTCCCCGGCGGCAGCAGCGGGCCGGGCGCGCTGAGCGCGCGCTCGAGCATCGCCACCCGCGCGGCCTCGTCGAGGTCGGCGTAGCCGTCCGTCCAACCGGCGGCACGCAGCAGGGCGGCCACCGCCCGCTCGTGCACCTCGATGTGCTGCCGAACGTCCAGCGTCGCCAGGTGGAAGCCGAAGGCGCGC
>CBFGQV010000236.1:0-4831 GCA_965651045.1 uncultured bacterium | reverse complement strand
CCGACCGTCGCCGACTGGTACACCGACGCGTACCGGCCGAGCTGCGCGCCCGTGCTCGAGCAGGCGCCCCACTGCGGCCTCGAGGGACTGAAGCGCGGCGCGCTCGTCCGGCCCCTGCCCCGCCCTAGCCTCGGACGTGGACACGCAACTCCCCCCCTAGTCGTTCGAGAATCGAGGCCGTCACCCGGTCGACCTCCTCATCCGTGAGGGTACGCTCCTGCGACCGGAAGCGGAAGCGGTAGCCGAGCGAGCGCGTACCCTCCGGCACGCCTTTGCCCCGGAACCGGTCGAAGATCTCGACGCCGACGAGCAGCGGGCCGCCGGCCTCGCGCGCGACCGCCGCCACCTGCGCCGAGGCCACCGCGTCGGGCACCAGCAGCGCGACGTCTCGCTCGATGCCCGGGAACTGGGGTAGCGGCCGGACCTGGGGATCTCCGGGCGGATCCGGCTCGGCCGGCAGGTCGAGCTCGAGCCCGAGCACCGCCCCGGCCCAGGGCGGCGTGTCGAGGCGTGTGGGGTCGACGCGACCCGCCGCGCCGAACGCCGCGCCGTCGGGCCCGACCACGCGCCAACACTGCCCCGCCAGGAAGAGCCCTGCGAGGTCCGGGTCGTTGGAGGCGCCCGGCTCGAGCGTCGCGCCGGGCCGGGCGAGGGTGACGACCTCGTCGGCGAGGGCGCGCAGGTCCCAGAGGTCGAGCGCGGGGTCGTCGCCGCTCCAGTGCGTGGGAGCGCGGCGGCCCGTGAGCACGAGCGCCACGCGCGCCGTCTCGGCGGGCACCTCGGCGGGCCCCTGCCGCCGGAACGAGGTCGCGAGTTCGTAGAGGCGCACGTCGCGGACCCCACGCGCCAGGTTCCGCTCGAGGCGCCGGAGCAGCGACGGCAGCACGACGCGCCGGAGCACCGGCTCCTCGCTCGAGAGCGGGTTGTTCAGCGCGACCTCACCCTCGCTGGCCGGCACGAACGCCGGGGTCTGCGACTCGAAGAGCCCGCGCGCGCCGAGCCGGGCGCGCAGCCGGTCTTCGAGCTGGAAGAGCGGGTGGTCGGGCACGCGGTTCGGACGGTAGGGCCCGAGCGTCTCCGGAAAGCGATCGAAGCCGTGCCTGCGCGCGATCTCTTCGATAAGGTCGACCTCGCGGGTCACATCGTACGCGCGCCACCCCGGCACCCGAACGCGGAGCACCCCGCCCTCGTCGCCGAGCACAGGAAAGCCGAGCGGCTCGAGCAGCGCACGCACGTCGGCCGCGGTGAACGGCACGCCGAGCAGGCGCTCGATCCGCGCCAGGCGAAGGTCGATCTCGGGCGCCGTCCAGGGGTCGGGATGCACGTCGGCCGCCACCGGGTGCAGCGTACCCCCGGCGGTGGCCAGAATGATCTCCAGCACGCGCCGGAATGCGCGCTCCTGGCCCTCGGGGTCGACCCAGCGCTCGAACCGGTAGCCCGCGTCGGAGGCGATGCCCAGCGCCTTCTTGGTGGTGCGCACCTGCCGTGGCTCGAAGTGGGCGCACTCCAGGAAGACGTCGGTCGTCTCGGCGCTCACGCTGGTCTCGTCTTCGCCCATGATGCCGGCCACATCGACCGTGCGCTCAGCGTCGGCGATGACCAGCATCGAAGCGGCAAGCGTGCGCTCCACGCCGTCCAGCGTGCGCACCCGCTCGCCGGCCTCGGCGAGACGCGTGATGACCGCACTGCCTCGCAGCTTCGCGAGGTCGTAGGCGTGCGTGGGGTGCCCGAGTTCGAAGAGCACGTAGTTGGTGGCGTCCACCACGTTGTTGATCGGCCGGGCGCCCACCGCGCGAAGCCGCGCCTGCAGCCAGTCGGGCGAAGGCCCAACCTTCACGCCCCGCACCACGGCGCCCAGGAAGCGGCGGCAGAGGGCCGGTTCGTCGATGCGCACCTCGACGCCGTCGACCGTGACCGCCCGCGGGTCGCTCTCGAAGCGAAGATCGACCTCGACCGCACCCGGCACGGGCGGCAGCGCGACCCCCGCCAGGCCCCCGGGCGCCACCTCGCGGGCCACGCCCACGTGGCTCAGGAGGTCGCCACGGTTGGCGGTCACCTCGACGTCCATGCGCACGTCGTCCAGCGCGAGCGCCTCGACGAACGAGGCGCCGGGCGGGTGACTGCCCTGGATCTCGAGCAGACCGGAGTGATCGGCACCGAGTCCCAACTCCTTGGGAGAGCACAACATGCCGTTGGACACCTCACCCCGGATCTTGGCCTTGCGGATCGTCATGCCACCCGGCAGCGTGCCGCCGACCGGAATGAACGGGTAGCGGGCCCCGGCGCGCACGTTCGGCGCGCCGCACACGACCGAGAGCGTCTCGCCCGTGCCGGCGTCGACCTGGCAGAGCGAGAGCCGATCGGCGTTCGGGTGCGGGCCGGCCTCGACCACGCGCGCGATCACGATGTCGCCGAGTCCCCCGCCGAGGTCCGTGAGGTCGTCGACCGGGGCGCCGAGCAGCGCCATGCGCTCGGCCAGCTCGGCCGGTGCTTCGTCGAGCCCGGGCACGAGGTCACGGAGCCAGCGATACGAGATGTTCATGGCCGCACCTCCGCGAACTGCTCGAGAAAGCGCATGTCGCCGTCGAAGAAGGTGCGCAGGTCGTCGACCCCGTACTTGAGCAGGGCGATGCGGCCGGGGCCCATGCCGAAGGCGAAGCCCGTGTAGCGCTCGCTGTCGACCCCGGCGTTGTCGAGCACGGCCGGATCGACCATGCCGCAGCCCATGATCTCGAGCCAGTCGGTCTCACGCGTGCTACCGTCGGGCAGCGTCAGGAGCCGCTTCACGTCGACCTCGGCGCTGGGCTCGGTGAAGGGAAAGAACGAGGGGCGGAAGCGGACCTGCGTACCCGGGCCCCAGAGGCGCCGCGCGAACTCGGCCAGCGTCGCCTTGAAGTCGACGAAGCTCACGCCCTCGTCGACCACGAGTCCCTCGACCTGCAGGAAGGCGGGGGTGTGCGTCGCGTCGTAGGTGTCGCGCCGATAGACCCAGCCGGGCGCCAGAATGCGGATCGGGGGCTCGTACGTCTCGAGCGTGCGGATCTGCACGGGCGACGTGTGGCTCCGGAGCAGCGCCGAGTCCTTGAGGTAGAGCGTGTCCTGCTCGTCGGCCGCGGGGTGGTCCAGGGGCGTGTTCAACGCCTCGAAGTTGTACCACTCGGTCTCGGCCTCGGGCCCCCGGGCCCGGCTGAAGCCCAGGTCGCGGAAGATCGCCCAGATCTCGTCCATGACCCGCGTGACGGGGTGCCGCCCACCCACCCACTGGGCGCGGCCCGGCAGCGTCAGGTCGAGGGGGCCGTCGCCGCCCGCGCCGGCCGCGGAGCCCTCGAGCGCCGCGCCGCGTGACTCGAGCGCCGCCTCGAGCGCGCCCTTCACCCGGTTGGCTTCCGCGCCCACCACCGGCCGGGCCTCGGGCGAGAGCGAGCCCAGCTTGCGCAGCACGCCCGAAATGCGGCCGTCCTTCCGGCCCAGGTACTCGACCCGCACCGCTTCGAGTTCGTGGGGATCGCCCGCGGCCTCGACGGCCGCGAGGGCCTGCCGCTCCAACGTGCGGAGTTCGTCGACCAACGTCGTCTCGTCGCTCATGCCATTCCTTCTCGGGTCCATCGTCGGTTCGTGCCGGTCCCGCCGCGTGAAAAGCTACGCCGGGGACCGGAAAAGGCGAGAGGGCCTCGCGGGAATCCCCACGAGACCCTCTTCGTCGAACGCTCCGGCGGGCCGGACGCGTCAGGAGGCCTTGTCCAGGCTCTCCTTGGCCCGATCCACCAGCGCGGCGAAGGCCTCTGGGCTCCGCACGGCCAGATCGGCCAGGGCCTTCCGGTCCAGCTCGACGCCGGCCAGGCCCAGGCCGTTGATAAATCGCGAGTAGGACATGTCGTGCTGGCGCGCCGCCGCGTTGATGCGGGCGATCCAGAGACGCCGGAAGTTCCGCTTCTTCTTCTTGCGGTCCCGGTAGGCGTGCTGCCAGCCCTTCTCGACCGCGTCTTTCGCGACGCGGTAGAGGTTCTTACGGCCGCCGAAATAGCCCTTTGCGGCCTTGAAGATCTTCTTCTTGCGCTTGTTGCGGGCGCCGGCCGCGGTTGCTCTGGGCATGGCTCCCCTCCTTTACTTGCCGTAGGGCATGAGACGGTCCATGCGCTTCTGGTCCGCCTTGTCGACGATCTCGGCGGTGCGCAGGCGCCGCTTACGCTTGCGGCTCTTCTTGGTCAGAATGTGGCTGTGGTTGGCCTTGAAGCGCTTGAACTTCCCGCTCGCGGTGCGCTTCAGCCGCTTCGCAGCAGCCCGGTTCGTCTTCATCTTCGGCATGTCATGCCCTCCGTGTGCGAAGGCCCTCGTGGGCCTGTCACTTCGTCTTCAAGGGTGCCAGCACCATCGACATGGTGCGGCCCTCCTGGCTCGGGTGGCTCTCCACCTTGGCCAGCCCGTCGAGATCTTCCGTCACGCGCAGCAGGACCTCACGGCCGAGCTCCGGATGCGTGACCTGCCGACCGCGGAACATCATGGTCAGCTTGACCTTGTTGCCTTCTTCGAGAAAGCGGCGCGCATGGCGCAGCTTGAACTCGTAGTCGTGCTCTTCGATCCCGGGGCGGAATTTCACTTCCTTGACCAGGATGTTGTGCTGCTTCTTCCTGGCTTCCCGCGCCGCCCTGGCCTGTTCGTACTTGAACTTGCCGTAGTCCATGATCTTGACCACGGGTGGCCGGGCGTCGGGCGCCACTTCCACCAGGTCGAGCCCTTTCGCGGCGGCGCGCTCACGCGCGTCTTCGAGCGAAATGATGCCCACCTGGCCGCCCTCGTCGTCGATCAGACGAATGGGGCTGATCCGGATCTG
>CBFGQV010000235.1:0-4838 GCA_965651045.1 uncultured bacterium | reverse complement strand
GCCGCCCATCATGGTGCGCACCTTCGGCGGCTCGATACCCATCTCGCCCTTCGTCACCACGCTCGGTGTGCCCGCGGTGCAGGTCGGCACCGTGAACCCCGACAACAACCAGCACTCGCCGAACGAGAATCTCCGGGTGTTCGACTTTCTCCGGGGCATTCGCATCATCGCCGGTGTGCTATCGGAGCCGCTGCCATGAACGCACCCTGCCCGCACCTCGCCGAAGCCCGCCCGCGAGACGACCTTCCCGCCTACGAGTGCCCGGAGTGCGTCGCGCTCGGCGACCGCTGGGTGCACCTGCGCATCTGCCTCGAGTGCGGCCACGTGGGCTGCTGCGACTCGTCGAAGAACAAGCACGCGACGGCGCACTTCCGCGCCACGGGGCACCCGGTCGTGCAGCCCATGGAGCCGGGCGAGCGGTGGCTCTGGTGCTACGAGGACCGCGCCTTCGCGGCGGTGGGGCCATGAACGCCCGGGCCGCGCTGCCGGCGCTTCCGTACGACGACTGGGGCGACACGCGCATCTCGCTCCACCTCGCATGCCAGATCGTGGGCAAGGTGCGGGCGGCGCTTCATCCGAAGCGGAACCACTGGTGGCACGTGCCGCTCTACGTGTCGGTCGAGGGGCTCACCACGCGCGCGGTCCCGCTCGAGCAGGGCGACGCCCTCGAGATCGCCTTCCGGCTCACCGAGCGCCCTGCGGTTCTGATCGAGCGCCCGGGCCGGGGCGTACGCGAGATCGCGCTCGAGGGCGACCTGACCATCGCGCGCTTCTACGCCACGCTCATGGAGCACCTTGCGGCGCTCGGCGTCGAGCCGCGCATCGTCGCCCGCCCCTTCGACCTGCCCTTCGACACGCCCTTCGCCGACGACACCGAGCACGGCACCTGGCACGCCGACTCGCTGTCTCGCTTCCATGCGTCCCTGCTCTTCAGCGCCGGCGCCTTCGAGCAGTTCGCCAGTCGCTTTCTCGGCAAGCAGACGCCGGTCCACTTCTTCTGGCACTCGTTCGACCTGGCGCTCACGCGCTTCAACGGACGCGAAGGGCCGCCCTTCGAGGGTGAGGTCGACGCGGTCACGCGCGAGGCCTACTCGCACGAGGTCGTGAGCTTCGGCTTCTGGCCCGGCGACCCCCACACGCCCGAGCCCGCCTACTACGCCTACGTGTACCCCGAGCCCGAGGGGATCACCGACGAGCCCCTCCTGCCCGCGAGCGCCCGCTGGGAAAACCCGCGCGGGCGGGGCCACCTCGCCCTCCTGAGCTACGACGACGTGCGGGCGGCGGACGCTCCGGCGGGCACGGTGCTCGACTTCCTCGAGAGCGCCTACCGGGCCGCCGTCGCCCGGGCGCCGGGCTGGGACGCCGCCCGTTTCCGGACCGACTGGTCGCCCTGACGGCCGATTTTCCTTGTGGGCCTCGGGCCCGGCCGGAATGTTGGAGTGCGCGGCGTTCCATTCCACCCGGGAGGTCCCATGACGGTACAGGAGATCCTCGACAGGAAGGGCCACGAGGTCGTCACGATCGCACCCGACCGCACGGTGCTCGAGGCTGTGCATCTGCTCGTCGAGCACAACATCGGGGGCGTCGTCGTGATGGAGGAGGAACGGCCGGTCGGCATACTCACCGAACGAGATGTGCTCCGCCTGACCGCCACCGCGCCCGGTACCCTCGACGTTCTTTCGGTCGGCGCGGCGATGTCCAAGCCGATCGTCACGGGCTCGGCGAGCGACGACCTGCTCGACGTCATGGGCCTGATGACCCGGCGGCGCATTCGGCATCTGCCGATTCTGGAGGGCGCGCGTCTCACGGGCATCGTCTCGATCGGCGACCTCGTCAACGCGTGCCGCCTCGAGGCCGAAGCCGAGAACCAGCACCTGCGCGAGTACATTCAGGGGCGCGGCTGAGGATCGGGTCGGTCGTTCGAGGGTAGCCTCGTTTTCGGAGTCGACACGACACCAACAAGAGACGAGGAGCGACCAACATGGCCGTACGCAAGGCCGAAGCCGAGTGGAAGGGCAACCTGGCCCGGGGCACCGGGCACCTGAAGACCGGAAGCGGCGCGGTGGACCGCGCCTACTCGTTCGCGTCGCGCTTCGAAGACGGCGCGGGCACCAACCCCGAAGAGCTGATCGGCGCGGCCCACGCCGGGTGCTTCTCGATGGCGCTCTCGCACGCGCTCGCGCAGGCTGGCCACGACCCCCAGAGCGTGCACACGGTCGCCTCGGTCAATCTCGAGAAGGTCGACGGCGGCATGTCGATCACGCGCATCGACCTGGTGACGAAGGGCCGTGTGCCCGGCATCGACCAGGCGACCTTCGCCGAGTTCGCCGAGAACGCCAAGCGGGACTGCATCGTGTCGCGGGCGCTCTCGGCGGTCGACATGACGCTCGAGGCCACGCTAGCAGGCTGAGCGGCCCCGCCCGCGGCTACTCCAGGTAGGTATATCCGTCGAGCCCCTGGTCCAGGAAGCGCCGCATGCTCACCGCTTCGGCGAGCGTGAGGCGCTTCTGGGCCACGGCGGTCTCGATTTCCTTGTGCAGGTTCCGGCGCATGTCGTCGGGGTTGAACTGCACGTAGCGAAGCACTTCGCGCACCGTGTCACCCTCGACGATCTCGCCCAGGTGCCAGTCGCCGTCCTCGCCCGCGACCACATGCACCGCGTGGGTATCGCCGAACAGGTTGTGCAGATCGCCGAGCGTTTCCTGGTACGCGCCGGTCAGGAAGACCGCGAGGTAGTAGGGCTCGAACTCACCCGAGGGCCCGCCGTTGCCGTTGCCGGACCGCAGTGCGTGGAGCGGCAACGTGCGTTCCGCTTCGCCGCCCGCGCCCGCGAAATGGTCGATGCGCCCGTCCGAGTCGCAGGTGATGTCGGCCAGAATGCCTCGGCGCTCCGGCCGCTCGTCGAGCCGGTGGATCGGCATGATCGGAAAGACCTGGTCGATACCCCACGCGTCGATGAGCGACTGGAAGAGGCTGAAGTTCGAGAAGTAGATGTCACCCAGCCGCTTGGGCAGTTCCTCGAACTCTTCGGGCAGTTCGTCCGAATGGTGGCGGAGCACCCGGTTGCCGATCGCCCAGTAGAGCTCTTCGGTCGCCGCGCGCGCGGTGATGTCCATGTATCCCAGGTTGAAGAGGCTCACCGCTTCGCTGAGGGCGTGCTCGGCGTCGTGGTAGATCTCCACAGGGTCGCCCCCCTGGCCGAGCCGCCCGTAGGCGTCGACCAGGTCGAGGAGCGGCTGGGGAATCTCCTCTTCATCGGCGGCCAGCGCCCGGTCCACCAGTGCTTGGTCGGGTTGCTCGGGAAAGACGCGGCTGCCGAGCACCTGGAAGACGAGCATGCCAGAGTGCGCGACCAGCGCGCGCCCGGACTCGGTGATGATGTCGGGGTGCTTCACCCCCGCGTCGTCGCAGATCGCCTTCACCCGGTAGATGATGTCGGTCGCGTACTGTTCCAGCGTATAGTTGACCGACGAGTCGCTCGCCGACTGCGAGCCGTCGTAGTCCACGCCGAGTCCGCCGCCCAGATCGAGAATCCCCATGGGCGCGCCCAACTTGACCATCTCGACGTAGAGCCGTGCGAGCTCGTTCACCGCGAACTTGAGCGTGCGAATGTCGTAGATCTGCGAGCCGATGTGGCAGTGCAGCATGCGCAGGCCGTCGAGCAGCTCTTCGCCCCGCAGATACTCGATCGCCGAGAGGATCTGGCTCACCGACAGTCCGAACTTGCCCCGGTACCCCGCCGACTCGGCCCAGCGCCCGACGCCGCCCGTCGCGAGCTTGGCGCGTATGCCGAAACGCGGCGTCACGTTGTGGTTGGCGGCCGACCGGGCGATCAGCTCGAGCTCGTGCGGCTGCTCGGCGACGGGCAGAATGTTGCGGCCCATCTTGGCCGCGAGAATGACCGTCTCGACGAACTCCTCGTCCTTGAAGCCGTTGCAGATGAACGGCATGTCCGGCAGCCCGTCGGTGAGCGCGAGCCCCGCCAGCAGCTCGGGCTTCGAGCCCGCCTCGAGGCCGAAGCCCATGGTGCGGCCGAGATCGCGGATCTCTTCGCAGATGTGGCGCTGCTGGTTCACCTTGATCGGGTAGACGCAGGTGTACCGGCCGTCGTACTCGCCCTCGGCGATCGCGTCGTCGAAGGCCCGGCGCAGGTGCGCCATGCGGTGCGCCAGAATGCCGTCGAAGCGGAGCACGACGGGCGGCACCAGGTCGCGGGCCTCGAGCCCCTTCACGACCTCGAGCAGGTCGACCTTGCGCGTCGGGTCCTGGTCCGGGTAGACCTCGACGGTGCCGCGATCGGAGACGCCGAAGTAGCCCGAGCCCCATTCGGGCAGGCCGTAGAGCTCGGCGGAATCCCTGGCCGTCCAGGGTACGGTCTCGACCGGGGCCTCTTGGGTCGTGCTCATCGTATCGGGGGATCCCCTCTCGTGCATGCGTAGCGCGCGCGCGGCCTCGCGGCCCGCACCGTGGCGAACCCGAAACTTCTCCAGAAGGGGGCCGGTGCCACAAGGGGAGGGGCGCGTCTCCGCACATCTACGGACGCGAGATGGGAATCCTCCCCACGGCGCGCTGCTCGGGGGCCCCGACGGCCCGAACGGAGGAGACGAGGCAGTTTAGAGCGTACCCACAGACCTCCACGAACCCACGCCTCCCATGCCGCACCCTCATGGACACCCCCGCGGAACCGCCTCCGGCCCAGCTTCGGGCGGCGCCCGCGGCCCCTTCGGCATGCCGCTCGACTTCGACCGGGCGCCGTTCTTGGTCATCTGGGAGACCACGCAGGCCTGTGACCTGGCCTGCAAGCACTGCCGCGCCGAGGCGCAGCCGTGCCGGAACCC
>CBFGQV010000234.1:0-4855 GCA_965651045.1 uncultured bacterium | reverse complement strand
CTGATCGAGGGGGGATTCGCGGGCGGACGCACCGGATGCCGCACCCTCGAGCAGGCGCTCGACGTCGCACGCGCGGTGCACGAGGCCGGCCCCCGGTTGCGGCTTCGGGGGGTGGAGGGGTTCGAAGGCCTCATCGACGCCGGTGACCCCGCGGCGACCGAGCGCCGGGTACGCGCGTTCATGGACTTCCTCGTGCAGATCGCGCGGGCGATCGCCGCCGAGAAGTGGTTCGCCCAGGGGCCGGTGATCCTGAGCGCGGGCGGCTCGTCGTTCCACGACCTCGCGGCGCTCGAGCTCACCGACCACGGCGTGTCCGGCGAGGTCGAGGTATGGCTCCGTTCGGGCTGCTACCTGACCCACGACTCGGGGCTCTACGAGACGCACATGCGGCGGCTCGTGTCCAGGTCGCCCGACGCGGCCGGCGACGGCGAGGGGCCGCGCGCGGCACTCGAGGTCTGGGCGCGCGTGCAGTCCCGCCCGGAAGCGGGGCGGGCGATCCTGACCCTGGGCAAGCGCGACTGTTCGTACGACGCGGGCTTTCCGACGCCGCTGCTGCGCTTTCGGCCGGGCACGGACGACGCTCCCGAGCCCCTGGCGGGCGGGGTGCGCGTGACCGGCCTGAACGACCAGCACGCCTTCGTCGAGATGTCCGACGGCGCCGATCTGCGGGTCGGCGACCTGGTGGCCCTCGGTGTCTCGCACCCCTGTACGACCTTCGACCGTTGGCAGCTCCTGTTGGTGGTCGACGATGGCTACGACGTCATCGGCGGCGTGCGCACCTTCTTCGGATGAGCGTGCGCATGGCTCGCATGGGTGGAGCCCGCACGTGGGCACGCGCGGCGATCGCCGGGGCGAGGGTGGCGGTGGTGGCGGTGGTTGCCGCCTTTGCCGCGTGCGGGAGCGACGCCCCCGCCGGCCCGCCCGGAGGCGGCGGAGACGGCGGCGGCACGCTCGTGGTCCGAGCCGAGGCGTCGGCGCTCCTCACCGGCGATACCGTGGCGCTGTCGGTCGCGACGCCGGGGGGAGAGACGGTCCCGGTCGGCCAGGTGACGTGGTCCGTCGCCGACCCCGCCGTCGCGCGGGTGACGGAGGGGCGCCTCGTGGGCGTGGCCGAGGGCGAGACCGAGGTGCGGGCCCGACGGGGCGACGACGAAGGCGTGACGATCGTGCGCGTGTGGACCGGCGCGGGCACGCGCGTGCCGGGCATGGCGTCCTACGACCGGCTCCTGCCCGAACTCATGGCGCGGTGGGGTATCGAGGGGGGCGCCGTCGCGGTCGTGAAGGACGGACGGCTGGTCTACGCGCGCTCGTACGGATGGTCGGACCCCGACGCCGGCGAGGCCGTCGCGCCGACCGACCTCTTTCGCGTCGCGAGCGTCTCCAAGCCGGTGACGGCCGCAGCGGTGCTCCGCCTGGTCGAGGCCGGGTTGCTCGACCTGGACCAGCCGGCGTTCGCGCTGCTTTCCGATCTCGAACCGCCCGCCGGTGCCGCGGTCGACCCCCGGCTCGCCGGCGTCACGGTGCGGCAGCTGCTGCTCCACGCCGGTGGATGGGACCGCGACGCCACCTTCGACCCGATGTTCCGGGCCGTCGAGGCGGCCGAGGCGCTCGGTGCGCCGGTGCCGGCCAGCGCCGAGACGGTGATTCGCTACATGATGGGCCAGCCGCTCCAGTTCACGCCCGGCGCACGCTACGCCTACTCGAACCTCGGCTACGCGATTCTCGGGCGCGTGATCGAACGCGTGTCCGGCCGGGCGTACGACGACTTTGTGCGGGACGAGGTGCTGGCGCCGCTCGGCGTCGCCCGCATGGAGATCGGTTCGTCGCGCCTGGCCGGACGGCTGCCCGACGAAGTGCGCTACCACGACGGCGCGGTGGCGGCCTCGGTCTTTCCGGGCGAGGGGCAGGTGCCGTTTCCGTACGGCGGCTTCCACCTCGAGGCGATGGACGCGCACGGCGCGTGGGTCGCCTCGACCGTCGACCTGCTGCGCTTCCTGACCGGAGTCGACGGCCGGCCCTCGCCGCCGGACCTTCTCGACCCGACCACCGTCGCGGCCATGAGCGCCCGCCCGCCCCAGCCGCTCTGGGCGGGGAGCGCCGTCTACTACGGGCTCGGGTGGCTGGTGCGTCCGGCCGGCAGCGACGCCAACTGGTGGCACGACGGATCGCTTCCCGGCACCACCGCGTTGCTCGTCCGCAACCACGAAGGCGTCTCCTGGGCGGCGCTCTTCAACCGGCGCGCGAGCGGGGGCGGCACGTCGTTCGCCGCCGAGCTCGACGCCACCCTCTGGGACGCGCGCGCCGGCGTGACCGCCTGGCCCGACCACGACCTGTTTCCCCTGCTGCCGTAGCCCCACGCTTCCTTTTCAGGAGTCGATCATGCACCACACACGCACCCTCACCGCGCCTGCACGAGCCGCGCTCGCCGCGCTCGCCGCCGTCGTCGCGCTCGCCGCGTGCTCGCCCGATTCGTCCGACGCGCCGGTCGCCGTGGCCTCCGGCTACGAGGCGGTCGTCGAGGAGATGCGCACGCTGGTGCGCCACGAGATGGAAGCCAAGGGGCTTCCGGCCGTCGGCGTAGCCCTCGTCGTCGACGACCAGCTCGTGTGGGCCCAGGCGTTCGGCGAGGCCGATCCCGGGGCGGGCACACCAGCCACGACCTCGACCGTGTGGCGGGTCGGGTCGGTGTCGAAGCTCTTCACCGATCTCGCCGTCATGCAGCTGGTCGAGCGCGGCGAACTCGACCTCGACGCGCCCGTCACGACCTACCTTCCGGACTTCCAGCCCGAGAATCCCTTCGGAACCGCGGTTACGCTCCGGCAGCTCATGGCGCACCGCTCGGGGCTCGTGCGCGAGCCTCCGGTGGGCAACTACTTCGATCCGACCGAGCCGACCCTCGAGGCGACCGTCGCGAGCCTGAACGAGACGGCGCTCGTCTACGCTCCCGAAACCCGCACCAAGTACTCGAACGCGGCCATCGCCACGGTGGGGCGGGTGCTGGAGGTCACGCAGGGCGCGCCCTTCGCAGAGTACGTGCAGGGCGCCGTGCTCGACCCGCTCGGCATGCACGATACGGCCTTCGAGCCCCGTCCGGAGCTCGCCGCCGCGCTCGCGAAGGCGCGCATGTGGACCGTCGACGGGCGCACGAGCGAGGCGCCCACCTTCGAGCTCGGCATGGCGCCCGCGGGCAGCATGTACACGACGTTGCCCGACCTCGGGCGCTTCATGAGCGCCCTCTTCGCGGGGGGCGCGGGGGTGAACGGGCAGGTGCTCGGGCGCGAGTCGCTCGAGGCGATGTGGACGCCGCAGTTCGCGGCCGAGGGCGCGGCCACGGGGTACGGCATCGGCTTCGCGCTGAGCGAGCTCGAGGGGCACCGCCGCATCGGCCACGGCGGCGCGATCTACGGCTTCGCCACCGAGCTGCAGGCGCTCCCGGACCGGGGGCTCGGCGTGGTCGTCGTGACCAGCCTCGACATCGCGAACACCGTCACGGAACGGCTCGCCGACGCGGCGCTTCGACTCATGCTGGCCGCGTCGGAGGGCGAGCCCCTGCCCGCGCTCCGCCGCACGGGCGAGGTGCCGGACGCCGTGGTGGACGCCGTCGTGGGCGACTACCGGCAGGGCGAGCGGTGGCTGACGCTCGCGGAACGCGCCGGCGGGCTCGCGCTCTTCCGCGAGGGGATCCCCATGACGGTGCGCGCCCTCGGGGGCGACACGCTCGTCGTCGACGACGCGCTCTCGTACGGCCCCGTGGTCGTGCCCGTGGGCGACGCGGTCGAGATCGGCGGCGAGCGTTGGGAGCCCTTCACCCCCGCGCGCCCCGCCGACGTGCCGGAGCGTTGGAGGGGTCTGATCGGCGAGTACGGCTGGGACCACAACACCCTCTACGTGCTCGAGCGTGACGGCCGCCTGCACGCGCTGATCGAGTGGTTCTTCACCTACCCGCTCGAAGAGATCTCCGAGAACGAGTTCCGCTTTCCCGCCCGGGGGCTCTACGACGGCGAATCGCTCGTCTTCACGCGCGGCGCAAACGGCCAGGCGACCCGGGTCGAGGCCGCGAGCGTGGTGTTCGAGCGACGGAACGTGGGCCTCGCCGAGGGCGAGACCTTCCGCATCGATCCGGTGCGCCCCGTCGACGAGCTCCGGGCCGAAGCGCTCGCCGCCGAGCCCCCGACCGAGACCGGTGAGTTTCGCGACCCCGATCTCGTCGACCTTTCGACCGTCGACCCGACGATCCGCTTCGACATTCGCTACGCGAGCACCAACAACTTCATGAGCTCGGTCTTCTACCAGCTCGAGAAGGCGTTCCTGCAGCGGCCCGCGGCCGAGGCGGTGGGCCGGGCCCATCGCGCGCTGGCGGAGCAGGGGTACGGCGTCATGATCCACGACGCGTACCGGCCCTGGTACGTCACCAAGATGTTCTGGGACGCGACCCCCGAAGACATGAAGATCTTCGTCGCCGACCCGTCGCAGGGCTCACGGCACAACCGCGGGGCCGCGGTCGACCTGTCGCTGATGGTGCTCGAGAGCGGCGAGGTCGCGCACGCGGTCGGGGGCTACGACGAGTTCTCGCCGCGCTCCTACCCGGACTACCCCGGCGGCACGTCGCTCCAGCGCTGGCACCGCGAGCTGCTTCGCGATGCGATGGAAGCGGAGGGCTTCACCGTCTACGAAGCCGAGTGGTGGCACTTCGACTACGACGACTGGCGCGCGTACCCGATCCAGAACCTCACCTTCGAAGAGATTCTAGCAGGTCGCTGAAGAAAGGGAGTACCCCGCGCGCAGGGGTCTTGTGGATGTCAGGGTAGGAAGAGTGGCGAAAGCGATGCTGAAGCATCGGTGAGCCGCTCTGACG
>CBFGQV010000233.1:0-4876 GCA_965651045.1 uncultured bacterium | reverse complement strand
CGCCGTTTTCGTGTGATGGGCTCACTGGCCCATAGTGGAGGCGGCGGGAGTCGAACCCGCGTCCGCATCTCGATCCCTTCGAGCTTCTACGTGCGTAGAGTGTTGTGGATCTCGCTACCGGCCGGCCAACACACAACCGAACCGAAGCCAGTCATCTGAAATCTCACCTGCGGTAGGACGACGCTACCGCGAGGCCAGCCCGACTCATCGTCGTCTGCAGGAGCCGCCTCGGGCGGGCAACTCAAGAGACGGGCACGTAAGGGTTACTTACGCAGCCAGCGCCAGATCAGTGTTGGCAGCTATTGGTTTTCCCGATGTTTTCCGAGGTTTCGGGAACCTCGGCACGCTACTCGAACTTCACCAGACACGTCGAAACCGTGACGCCCCCGTAAAGCTGTTTGTCAATCAGCGTCTACTTCTACACGTTGGCCGGCGCCGAGGTCCACGGCAGCCAGTGCCCCATCTCCAGTACCGCTCCCCCGCACCACACATACCCGACATGTCCGACCCGATCGCAAGACCCGCCCGCCTTCAGGACCTCGTCGACTACCAGCCGGGCTCGGTGGTGAGCCGGGTCCTGCTCCGGAACTCCGGAGGTGTGCTCACGCTCTTCGCCTTTGCCGAGGGCGAGGGCCTGGCGGAGCACACCACGCCTCACGATGCCACCATCCAGGTCCTGGAGGGCCGTCTCCGGCTCACCATCGGGGGCACGGACTACGACGTGGCGACTGGCGAGATCCTGCACCTTCCGGCTGCGATCCCTCACACGCTGCACGGCGGCGAGCCGTTCAAGATGCTGCTGACGATGCTTCGCGTCTCCTGACGAGACCGCCGGTCGCCTCGGAGCGCGCGAGATCTCGCGGAGCCGCGACGCGTGCCGGCCGACGAACGCCAAGGCGGTCCAGCACCAGCCCGTAGAGGTAGCCCCCACTGAACTCCCTGGGCGTGAAGCCCGAAGGCAGCCGCACCACGTGCCAGGTCGGGCCCCGGGGGTTCACCACGTCCCAGACCGCGCCACCGTAGCCCTCGGCCGAGCCCACGCGAAGCGCCTCGTGGTCCATTTGGCTCACGGGTGCCGCTCGACGGATCCACAGCTCGCCCCCGGGCGCGAACAACAGGCCCGCCACCAGAGGTGCGCCTTCGGGAAACGCCACCTGCGCCAGAGTTCGATCCAGTGCCTCGGCCGATGGCCGTTGCCCTCCGGTCTGCCGGGTCATCGACGCTTCGAGCACGCGGGTCAGGTGGGCACGATCCGCACGAGATACGGGCTCCGCTTCCAGGGCCCGCCGCACGCCCCACAGATGCCGGCCGCCCGGCACGTCGTAAACGTCGACCCCCCACGCGTGCGACGTTCCGACCGCGAGGTGCTCATCGGCTAGCACCCAGAGTGCCACCGGGGGGAGCAGGAGGTTGGGCCTGGGGTCTCCCGAGGGGAAGACGTGGAGGGTGTCGACTCCGGCGCCCGACACCTGCAGCACCTGGTCTCCGCGTGGGTCCAGCGAACGATAGGCGAGGCTCCCCTCCGACCCCCACTGCCAGTCCACCAGATAGCCGCCCCCTCCCGGGAAGGGCTCCATCGATGCCAGTTCTCCGGACCAGCGGAACCACGATAGTCGCTGCTGAGCCAGGTCCGGCACCAGCACCGACGAGTCCGACACGAGAATCGTCCGAAGTCCCCTGGGCTCAAGCTCCCCGGGGCCCTGTCCGGGTCGGCCGATCCATGCCGCAGGCGCTCCTTCGGGCGAGAGCAGGATCACCCGGGCGGACTGGCCGTCCAGGACGACCGCCCGCCCATCGGGCCGCACACGGAGGTCCATGAGTTCGCCCTCGGACCCGGCCAGCGACCGCCAGGTGGAGTCCAGCGACAGCGTCACCGGCTCGGACGGGTCGGCCGCCGGAAGCCTGATCAGGCCGACGCCCGCACTGTCCTCCAGGACGGCGGTGCCGCCTCGGGTGCCATCGCCGCAGGCCAGCAGGCTCAAGGCGGCTCCGGCGCAGCCCCACCTGCGCCAGTCCCTACGCCTCACCCCCCCCAGCCTACATCCGCTCCGCCGGCGGCGTCCACCCCGGCCAAATCGCGACGGCGGTACCGCTCGAGATACCCCTCCAGCAACGCCTCGATCTCGCCGAGCGCTTCGACCTGGAAGAGCTCGGCTCGGAGCGCCTTGCCGTTGGGCAGCCCCTTCGTGTACCAGCCCAGGTGCTTCCGGAACTCGCGTACGGCCCGCGTCGCGTCGCGCTCGAAGGCGATCGCGTTGCGCGCGTGCGCGAGACAGATCTCGAAGCGCTCTTCGACCGTGGGCCCCTCGGGCACCGGCTCGCCGTCGAGCGCGGCCCGGGCCGCGCGAAAGATCCACGGGTCTCCGTGGCTGCCCCGGGCGATCATGATTCCGGCGCACCCGGTCTCGTCGCGCATGCGGCGCGCGTCGTCGCCCGACCGGACATCCCCATTGCCCACGACCGGGACCTCGAGCGCCTGCACGACGGCCGCGATCTCACTCCAGCGCGCGTGGCCCGAGTACATGTCGGCGCGCGTGCGTGGGTGCAGGGTGACGACGCGCGCCCCCGCGTCCTGACACCGGAGCGCGATGCGCACCGGATCGCGCGTCGCCTCGTCGAAACCACTCCGGATCTTCGCGGTCACCGGCAGGTGCGTCGCGCCGTCGACGGCACGGATGATCGCCTCGACCAGACCGAGGTCGCGCAGGCACCCGCTGCCACCGTTCCGCTTGACGATCTTCTTGACCGGGCAGCCGAAGTTGATGTCGACGAAGTCGGGCCCGAAAGCCTCGGTCACGAACGCCGCGGCGTCGGCCATCGCCCCAGGATCGGCGCCGAAGATCTGCACGCCGATCGGCCGCTCGACCTCGTCGAAGCGCAGGTAGTCGAGGGTGCGTTCGTTGCCGCGCACGATGCCCTCGGCACTCACGAACTCGCTCACGACGACGTCGGCCCCGAACCGGCGGCACAGCCGTCGATAGGGGGATTCGCTCACCCCCGCCTGCGGCGCGAGGAAGAGCGGCACCCGCCCGGTCCGGAACCAGGGAAGCAGCGCGTCACTCATGTCTCAACCTAATGTGGCGAACGGGGATCGGTGAAGGAGCCGTCACCTTGGGGATCCCGCGGTGTGCCTTTATGATAGAGGCTCCGTAACAAACTCGGACATACGCCATGGACCTCCCGGAGGCCTGCGCATGAAGCTGCGCGAATTCTTCACGGTCGACGCCGTGAAGCTCGACCTGGAATCCGAATCGAAAGACGACCTGCTCCGCGAGCTGGTCGGACTGTTGAGCCTCGACGACAAGTCCGAGGCCATTCTCTTCAAGACCCTCAAGCGCCGCGAGAATCTCGGCAGCACGGGCATCGGCAAGGGCATCGCCATTCCCCATTGCCGCTCGCTCGTGGTGAACCGTCTGCGGCTGGCCTACGGGCGCAAGCCCGACGGCGTCGACTTCAACGCCATCGACGGGCAGCCGGTGCACAACCTGTTCCTGATCGTCGCGCCGCCGCTCGAGGTGTCGAACCAGTACCTGCCGGTGCTCGGCAAGATCGCCCAGTTCGCGAAAGACCCCGACGTGCCGAAGCAACTCGCCGAGAGCGACTCGCCCGAGGCGTTCCTTCGGCTGCTCGAGGAGAAGGCTCCGTGAACGATTCCCTCGTCACCCTTCTCGAGATCCAGGACCTGCGCTCCAAGCTCGACGAGTTCGATCGGCAGCCCGAGATCGAAGAGCAGGAGTTCAACATCGACGTGGGCGTCGCGCGCGAGCAGTTGCGCTCGAAGATCGATGGGCTCGCCGGTGGCCTCGACGATCGGGTGCGCCGCCGCTACGAGCGCATCGCGTCATCGGTGGACCGCGTCGTGGTGCCGGTCATCAACGGCATCTGCTACGGCTGTTTCGTGTCGATCGCCACGGCACAGGCCGCAGGCCAGGACCCCAATACGGACCTGACCACCTGCGAGACCTGCGGGCGCTTCCTCTACGTGGTGCCCTGAAGCGAACGCGCGATGTCGGGGGGGATCTCCGGTCGTGCACCGCCCCGCCGGCTACTTCGTGACGATCAACCGAATGTGCTTGCTCACCCCGTTCACGGTGAGCTGGAGGAAGTACACGCTCGAGGCGACCTGGCGGCCCTGGCTGTCGCGACCGTCCCAGTACGCCTCGTAGCGGCCGGGCTGGGTGTAGAGCAGCCCTTCGAGCGGCTGGTCGCCGTCGGGGTGGCGGAGCGGTACGGGCCTCGCGACGGGCTGTCGAAGCAGGTTGTAGATGCGCATCGACACCGTCACCGGGCCGTCGACGAACAGGTCTTCGTGCAGGACGAAGGGGATCGTCGTCTCCGGATTGAACGGATTCGGGTAGTTTTGTTCGAGCTGGAAACCGCTCGCCTGCTGTCCAGCAGACCCACCTCGTCCCGCCTCCTGAGCGGGAAGCCAGGTGGCGGTGAAAGCGAGCCCGAGCATGGAAAGGAGGGCGAACGAGACGCGTGATGGGCGCCTCATCTGGACCTCCGCACAACGTGCGCTGTGCCGTAGCCGTGGATCGAAATGGTGCTCCGTGTCTGTTCGAACGCGCTGCTGGTGCCGAGACGGAGATACACTCCGTCACACCTCATGATAGGCTCGGCATTCGTGCCAGGTCAAGCGCCTCGTTCGGTGAGCTTCTACACCTGAGTAGGACGCACGAGCCCTGGAAAATGTTGCCTCAACCGACACTCCGCCCCGACGGATCGCGCCGGGTGAGGCCCGTGCGGTCGAAGTGGGCGAGGATCGGCAGCAGGAAGCGGCGGCTCACGGGCACGGCCTCTTTGAAGTCGGCCGGACCGAGCCCTTCGCGGCCCTCGAGCGTGGCGCGCACGCGCTCGGCGGCCGCTTCGAGCG
>CBFGQV010000232.1:0-4881 GCA_965651045.1 uncultured bacterium | reverse complement strand
AGGGCACGGTCGTACTGCTGGTCGAAGACGACGATGCGGTGCGCGCGGTGCTGGCGCGGGTACTCGCACGCGAGGGGTTCTCGCTGCTGCTCGCGGCGACCGCCGGCGAGGCACTTCGCATCTTCGAAAAGGCCCCGCGCGTGCCGGAGGTCCTGGTGTGCGACGTCATTTTGCCCGACCGCCCGGGTCCGGAACTCGCGCGGGCGATCCTGCGGCGCCGTCCGGAGCTTCCGGTGCTCTTCATGTCGGGGTACGGACACGACGAGCTCGAGCGGCGGAGCGACGAGGCCCTCGGGCACCCGCTCCTGCCCAAGCCCTTCACGCCCTCCGACCTCGTGCGCTCGGTCCGTGCGGCGCTGACCGCGAGGCGGCAGACGGGCGGGAGCGGCGTCATGTCCGGGCCGGAGAGCGCCGCGAGCTGAGGTCGAACCGGGAATCCCCCCATGTACACCACGTGCATGTTCTGCAACCGCGACCTCGGCCGGAACGAGGTCGTGGAGACCTTTCCGGTGGGGCAGCGGCTGGCGTTCGACTCTGAACGCGGACGGCTCTGGGTGGTGTGCCCGAAGTGCGAGCGCTGGAATCTCACGCCCCTCGAAGAGCGCTGGGAGGCCGTCGAGACTTGCGAGCGGCTCTTCCGTGGCACGCGGCTCCGGGCGTCGACCGACAACGTCGGGCTGGCACGTCACGGATCGGGGCTCGAACTCGTCCGCATCGGGCCTGCGCTTCGCCCCGAGTTCGCGGCGTGGCGCTACGGCGACCAGTTCGGGCGGCGGCGGAGGCGGGCCTTCATCTACGGGGGCGGAGCCATGGTCGCGCTCGCGGGGCTCGCGATCGGGGGGCTCGCGACGGGATTCGTGAGCGGGGCCGTCGTGAGCCAGTTCGGCAATTTCGCCAACATCTACAACTCGACGCGCACGCGCGCCCGGGTGCGCACCGGCGAGGGCGAGCTGCTCAAGCTCAAGACGCCCGATCTCGCGAAGGTGCGCTTTCTCGAAACGAGCGACGAGCAGGGCTGGGCGCTGGAGCTCCGCCGCGGCAAGCGCGAGGTGCAGCTCGAAGGGGAGCGGGCGCGCCGGGCGGCCGGCGTGGTGCTGCCCGCCATCAACGCCGCGGGTGGCACCCGGACGACCGTGCAGGACGCCGTGCGACGGATCGAAGAGGCCGGGCACCCCGAGCGGTTTCTCGAAGAAGTCACGCGCATGCGGCGGCCCGGCTACGTAGGCGATCCGACCGGGCTCGTTCAGAAGCTGCCCAAGCCGACCCGCCTCGCGCTCGAGATGGCGCTGCACGAGGAGACCGAGATGCGTGCGCTGCAGGGAGAGCTCTGGAGGCTCGAGCGCGCCTGGAAGGACGCCGAAGAGATCGCCGCGATCGCCGACGGCCTGCTCCTGCCCGAGGGCACGGACGAGTTCGTCGAGCGGCACCGGGAGGAGGAGGGCGGCCCGGGTCCCGAATGAGCGAACGCCCCCCGCAGCCCGAAGGCCGCGGAGGGCGTCGCCCTTCCATTCAGCGCGGACGCCCGAGGGGGCGCCCTACCCGCTCAGCCTTCGCAGCGGGCCAACGCTGCCGGGCAGCGATGGTACTGAGGCGCGGGCGCGGCTCCGTCGCCGCCCACACCGCCAAAGGTGTAGAGGGGCAGCCCGAGGTTCTCCATCTCGATGCCGCTCACCGGGAAGTGTACCGGCGTGCCCTCCTGCAGACGCCCGAGCCCGCGAGCGTCCCACCACATGATCGTGCCCTGGATGCCCATGTTCTCGAGCGCGCGCTCGTGCAGGAGCGCGTCCCAGAGGCTGCCACAGTCGCCGTCCATCTGACGCGGTACGCAGTTCGCGTCGTTCGGCGGGCCGTCCACCGTCACCGGCGGAAGCTGCCCGTTCGCCGTACGCGTCGCGTTGATGAGCGGCACGGCTTCGGCGGCGCGGTTCAGGCGAATCAGCGCCTCGGCCTTCAGCAGATCCATCTCGGTCCGGCTCATCGTGACCTGCTTGCCGGTGTACCATGAGTCACCGAGGCCATCGCGATGATACTCGTAGTACGACCAGCGGTACGTGCCGCGGCTCTCGGGCCAGATCGTGTTCACGTCGTAGCCCAGGTACGTGCCCGGGTCGTCGGGACCGTCCGGCCCCTGAATGCGCCGGTCGGGCGTCACGATCTGGAAGGGCAGTCGGCTTTCCGAGGGCGTCGCGTACCAGGCCTGGAACGCACCCGACTGGTCGGCCGGTCCCATGGCGAAATAGTCGGGCCGGACGTGGTCCGACGGCCGGGCGCGCACGCGCGCATACAGCCGGCGCATGTTGCTCTCCCAGACGTTCAGCTCACCCTCGGGGCCGAAGTCTTCGGTGATGCCCGCGTCGATGCGCGCGATCACCTCGTTCCAGTCGACCTGGTTCCGCTCTTCCCACGTGCGCGGCATGTAGGCCAGAATACGCGCGTAGTACGAGTTCACCACCCGAATGAAGTCGGCGCTGGAGAGGCTCACGCCGTTCAGCCAATCGGTCGAGGCCGGCGTCGTGAAGTTGTTCGACTGGGCGATCGCGATCGCTTCGTCGAGCATGCCGAGCGCGGCCTGCTGCACCTCCTGGTAGGGCTGGAACGCCGTCGGATCGAGCTGCTCGAGGTCGGTGTCCTCGGTCACGATGAGCGCCTGGTCGTGGTAGAGCGCCAGATGCCCGTAGGCGACGCCCTGAACGAACTTCCCCCACGCGCGGGCGCGCGCGGTGTGATCAGGCCCGTCTTCCTGGAGCTGGATCACGAGCCCGCCATCGATCGCCGCGAGGCCGTCGTTCACGTTCGAGATGATCGGGTAGAGGCGGCTCCACGGAGACCGCCCGACGAAGCCGCGCGTGTTGAGCGGGCTCGCGTCGTAGATGCTCCGCGGCTCGGTCGTGACGTCGTGCACGCCGAAGTCGAAGAAGCCCCCGGTCAGATTGTCGGCCATCGCGGCCGTGGGGATTCCCGGGTTGGTCTGCTGGACGTGGTCGAAATACGCCCGGTACGAGGTGGAGATCAGGGACTGCACGTCGGTCGGGCTCGTGAGCACGCGTGCGCGGTCCGCTTCGTTGGGATTGGTGACGTCGAGGTCGACGCACGCGCCGCCGAGCACGATCGCTCCGGCCAGCGCGGCACCTTGGATATATCGCTTCATCATTGCTCTCCTTAGAACCGGATCTCGACGCCGGCCGTCAGCGTGCGGAACTGGGGATACACGAAGTCATCGATCCGCGACAGCGGCGTGCCGACCTCGGAGTCGTAGCCCTTGTAGTCGGTCCAGGTGAAGAGATTCCGGCCGATGGCGAAGAGCGTCATGGCGTCGATGCCCACACCGGGAATCGCCGACAGCGCGCTCTCCGGCATGCGGTAGCGGACGGACAGCTCGCGCAGCTTGACGAAGCTGGCGTCTTCGACGAACCACTCGTTCACCAGGTTCGCGGCGTAGAGCTCCGAGTAGTAGTCGGTCGTCTTCTTGAGATCGTCCGGCTTGCCGGCCTGGTCGGTGTCGCCCGAGCGGAAGTACTGGTACATGCGCTGGTTGGTGCGGTTGTAGACGTCACCGCCGATCTGCGCCCCGAGCAGGCCGTAGATCGTGAGGTTGCCCAGGCGCAGGTTCGACGAAAGACCCCAGTTGAGGTCGGGGTTGGTGTCGCCGATCTTCGCGACCGCCGAATTGCCCGCTTCGTCGAGCTCCAGAATGGGCATGCCCCAGTTGTAGGTGGCGTCGAGCCCGTCCGAGCTCGTACCCCACTGCTGGTCGCGGTAGCTGCCACCCTCGCCGACCCACACGACCAGTCCGTCGTCGTTGACCTGGAACTGGTTCGCCGGAACGCCCTCGGGAAGCTCCGAGAGGTCGGTCAGGAAGCGCGTGCCGTACATGGTACCGAGCGTCTCACCCTCACAGCGGTAGAACGCGCTCGCGGTGCCCGTGCGGAAGCAGCGGCGGTTGAACTCGGTGATCTCGTGGCGCGAACGGTCGGCCACCAGGCCCAGCGTCCAGTTCATGTCGGGGCGGTCGATCAGCGCCGCCTCGATGGTGGCCTCCCAGGTCGAGCCCTCGACGGTGCCCGCGTTCTGCCACTGGCTGCTGAAGCCGAAGCCCGAGGCGAGCGGCACCAGCACGAGCTGGTCTTCGGTCACGACCCGCGCATGCGAGAGCTGCACCGAGTAGCGGTTGTTGATGATCGCGTCGATGCCGAACTCCTGCTCGGTCGCGCGTTCCGGCTTCAGGAAGCGGTTGCCCAGCGTCTCCTTCACGAGGCCGCCGCCGGTGGTGAAGCCGTAGGTCTCGAAGCGGTCGCCGTAGCTCGGGCGCCCGCCCGCGGTGCCGATCGAGTAGCGCAGCTTGAACTCGTTGATGGCGTCGAACGACCACCAGCTCTCTTCGGCCATGCGCCAGGCCGCGCTGCCGCGGTAGTAGGTGTGCCACCGCTCTTCGGGCCCGAAGAGCGAGCTGCCGTCGCGCCGCACCAGCACGTCGCCGATGTAGCGACCCTGGTAGTCGAAGTTGGCGAGCGCGAAGAAGCCCTGCGCCGCGATCTCCTGCGTCGACCCGCCGACGGTGGCGATGCTGCCCGCGTTCAGGTCGGGCACGCCCTCGACCGTCAGGCCGGAGATCCTCGCGGAGAAAAACTCGTAGTCTTCCTTCTCGACCAGGCCCCGCAGGGTGAGTCGGCCGGCGATGTCGCCGAAGTTCTTGATGAACTGAGCCTGAATGGAGCCGTTGATCGCCGTGGTGATCCCCTGGCCCCGATCGACCACGCCGTCCTGCCACGACGCGACGTTCGTCTGGCGGCCGCGCGGGAAGTAGAAGCTCGTGAGGCGGTCCGAGCGGTCGTAGCTCGCGTTGCCCTCGAGGTTGAACCAGCCGACCGGCGACCAGCGCAG
>CBFGQV010000231.1:0-4887 GCA_965651045.1 uncultured bacterium | reverse complement strand
ATCGGCGTATTCCGAAGCGCGGCTTCCACAACTTCACGCGCGTCGAGTACCAGGTCGTCAATGTCGGAGACCTCGGACGCGTGGAGGGCGAGATCACGCCCACCTCGCTCCGCGAGTCCGGCCTGATCGGCTCGCTGCGCAAGCCGGTCAAGATTCTGGGCAACGGCGACGTCGAGAAGGCGCTTACGGTGACGGCACATGCCTTCAGCGGAAGCGCGAAGCAGAAGATCGAGTCCGCCGGGGGCACGGCCACCGTGCTCGGCGGTGAGGATCAGACGGAAGCCTGATGGATAACTGGCTCGGCAAACTCTGGCGGTCGCCCGAGGTCCGCGAGAAGCTGACCTTCACCGTCTTCATGCTCCTGATCTACCGGATCGGTTCGCACATCACCGTTCCGGGGTTGGACATCGCCGTGCTGCGTCAGCAGTTCGGCCAGCTCGAGGGCACGCTCTTCGGCGTCTACGACATGTTCGTGGGCGGGGGCCTCTCGCGGGCAACGATCTTCGCCCTCGGCATCATGCCGTATATCTCGGCGTCGATCATGTTCCAGCTGCTGGCGGCCGTCTTCCCGACGATCGAGAAGCTGCAGAAGGAAGGCGACGAAGGTCGGAAGAAGCTGACCCAGTGGACGCGCTACACCACCGTCGTGCTGTCGGCGGCCCAGGCATACGGCTACTCGGCGTTCCTGACCTCGATGCAGGGCGCCGTCAACAACCCGGGCTTCGGCTTCACCTTCACGACGGTCGTCGCGCTCACCGTCGGAGGTGTCTTCGTCATGTGGCTCGGTGAGCAGATCACCGAGCACGGCGTCGGGAACGGCATGAGCCTGCTGATCTTCTTCAGCATCATCCAGGGCTTCCCGGCCGAGATGGCTCAGACCTGGGAGCTCTTCCGCCTCGGCGAGATCGGCGTGTTCGCGCTGTTCGCGTTCATCGCGACCATCGTCGGCGTGACCGCCGCCGTGGTGGCGATGACGATGGCCGCGCGGAAGATTCCGGTCCAGATTCCGCGCAAGGTCGTGGGGCGGGGCCGCATTCAGGAGGGCCAGAAGAGCTTCATTCCGCTCCGCGTGAACTCAGCGGGCGTGATGCCGATCATCTTCGCGCAGTCCTTCATCATCGTGCCCGGTACGCTGGCCGCGTTCAGTACGATCCCGTGGCTCGCGTCGATGGCTGACATCTTCCAGCCGAACAACTGGATCTACTACTCGACGTACGCGATCCTCATTCTCTTCTTCACGTACTTCTACACGGCCATCATCTTCAACCCCGTCGATCTGGCCGAGAACCTGAAGAAGCAGGGTGCATTCGTGCCCGGCGTGAAGCCCGGAACGCGCACGGCCGAGTACATCGACCGGGTGCTGACCCGCATCACCTTCCCGGGCTCGATCTACCTGGCGCTGGTCGCGCTGCTCCCGTTCTGGATCTTCGACATCTTCGGCATCACGACCTTCATCTTCGGCGGCACCTCGCTCCTGATCGTGGTGGGCGTCGGTCTCGACACCGTCCAGCAGATTCAGCAGCTGCTCCTGGTGCGGCACTACGACGGCTTCATGAAGAAGGGCCGTGTGAAGATGCGTGGGCGCCAGCGCTACATGTGATGGTTCTGATCCTTCTGGGCCCACCCGGGGTGGGGAAGGGAACGCAGGGGGCACGGCTCTGTGAGGCGCTCGGGCTGGAGCACGTGTCGACCGGCGATCTGCTCCGCGCCGCCCGACGCGAGGGCACGCCGCTCGGCCTCGAAGCCCAGGCCTACATGGACAGAGGCGATCTCGTGCCCGACGACGTCATCATCGGCATGGTGCGCGAGAAGCTCGAGTCGATGCCGGCGGATCGCGGGGTGGTCTTCGACGGGTTCCCGCGTACGGTGGCGCAGGCCGAGGCGCTCGACGGGGTGCTCGGGGAACTCGGGCGGCAGGTCGACGGCGTGCTCGTGCTGCAGGCCGACGACGACGTGCTCGTGAAGCGGCTGACCGGGCGCCGGAGCTGCCCGACCTGCGGCGCGATCTACAACGTCTTCTTCGCGCCTCCCGCGCGCGAAGGCGTGTGCGATCGGTGCGGGTCGCAGCTGGTGCATCGCGCCGACGACGCCGAAGAGACGGTTTCCAACCGCCTCGCCGTGTACCGCCGCGAGACCGAGCCCCTGATCGAGTTCTACGGAGCCCATGCGGCCCCCGTGCACGACGTGGACGGGGACCGCGACGTCGCCGAGGTGCAGGCGGCGATGCAGGCAGCGGTGTCCGGGCGATGATCCATTTGCGTACCGCCGCCGACATCGACGCCATCGCGCATGGCGGGTGCATCATCGGCGAGCTCTTCGGAGAGCTCGAGGGACGCGTCGTGCCGGGCGTCTCGACCGGGGCGCTCGACGCCGTGGCCGAGGAGTTCATTCGCTCCTTCGACGGGGCCGAGCCGGCCTTCAAGGGGCTCTACGGGTTTCCGGGCGCGGTCTGCATTTCGGTCAACGAAGAGATCGTGCACGGCATTCCGAGCGTGGAGCGCGTGCTGCACGAGGGCGATATCGTCTCCGTGGACGTGGGCGTGCGCCGCGACGGATGGTGTTCGGACTCGGCCTGGACGTTTCCGGTCGGTGAGGTCGATGAAGATACGCGACGCCTCCTTCGCGTTTCGAGGAGTTCGCTGGACGCGGCCGTTCGCGCGGCTGTGCCGGGGAACCACGTGGGCGACCTCGGCGCCGCGGTGATGGAGACGGTCGAAGGCACGGGTCTCGGGATCGTGCGCGACCTCGTCGGACACGGCATCGGCCGTGACGTGCATGAGGACCCGCAGGTTCCGAACGTCGGGCGCCGCGGGTACGGACCGCTCCTGCGCGCCGGCATGGTGCTCGCCATCGAGCCGATGCTGAGCCTCGGAACGGACCGGATTCGCACGCTGGAAGACGATTGGACGGTGGTCACCGCCGACGGCACGAGGTCCGCGCACTTCGAGCACACCGTGGCGATCACCGAGGATGGACCGCGGATTCTCACCCTCGCCCGCCGCGAGGTCGAATCCGCCGCATGACCGATGCGACGTTTCGAGCGGTCTTCACTTCGTGTGAAGACACGCCGGGACGTCTTGAAGGCCCACCCGGTAGGGGTTATAGTTAAAAGCTCTGCCAGAAACGGACGTGGAGTGCGTACTCATGAAGGTTCGTAGCAGCGTCAAGCCAATCTGCGAGCACTGCAAGGTGATCCGCCGCCGAGGTGTGGTGCGGATCATTTGCAGCCGTAATCCGAAGCACAAGCAGCGGCAAGGGTAAGACATGGCTCGTATCGCAGGCGTCGACCTCCCGCGCGGAAAGCGCATCGAGGTCGCACTCACGTACATTTTCGGCATCGGTGACGCGCGGGCGCGCGAGATTCTCGACGCCACGGGCATCTCACCGGACCTTCGAACCCACGAGCTGGGCGACGAAGACGTGAACCGTCTCCGGCGCCAGATCGAGGGGAACTACAAGGTCGAGGGTGCGCTCCGTACCGAAGTGTCGATGAACGTGAAGCGTCTCATGGACATCGGCTGCTACCGGGGTCTTCGCCATCGGCGCGGCCTTCCGGTCCGTGGGCAGCGGACGCACACGAACGCGCGGACGCACAAGGGCGGTCGCCGTCCGATCGCCGGCAAGAAGAAGCCGCCGAAGAAGTAGCATGTTGACCGGGGCCCCGAACGAACGCATGCGTGCGTCGCCGGGAGCCCATCGTACGGGGCGCGGTGCCGAGGTTCGGCCCGGTCGGTCCCGCATCGCGTAGCACGACGAGTCTTACGAGGATAGGAACCGTGGCCAAGGGCAAGCCCACCCGCACGAAGCGCACCAAGAAGGTGGTGGAGGCGGAAGGCGTCGCGCACATCAAGGCGACGTTCAACAACACCATCATCACCATCACCGACAGCCAGGGGAACGCCGTGGTCTGGGGCAGCGCCGGCAAGGCCGGCTTCAAGGGCTCCAAGAAGTCCACGCCGTTCGCGGCGACCGTCGCGGCCGAGCAGGCCGGACGCGAGGCCATGGGTCTCGGTGTGCGGCGCGTTTCGATCCGTGTTCAGGGCCCGGGCTCGGGGCGCGAGTCCGCGATTCAGGCGCTGGCCTCGGCGGGGCTGCACGTGACGTCGATCCAGGACGTGACGCCGCTGCCCCACAACGGCTGCCGGCCTCCGAAGAAGCGCCGCGTCTGACGCCCGTCTGCGCGCGAATCCCAAGCGACTGTTAGAGAGGTTTTCTCAGGATGGCTCGATACACCGGTCCCGTCTGCAAGCTCTGCCGCCGAGAGGGGCAGAAGCTGTTCCTCAAGGGCATCAAGTGCTACACGGAGAAGTGCCCGGTGGACCGGCGCACGTACCCTCCGGGCCAGCACGGTCCGGCCCAGGCGCGGCGACGCAAGCAGTCGGACTACGCCACCCAGCTTCGCGAGAAGCAGAAGGTGAAGCGCATGTACGGGCTGCACGAGAAGCAGTTCCGCACGCTCTTCGAGCACGCGAACCAGCAGCAGGGCGTGACCGGTGAGAACCTGCTCGTTCTGCTCGAGACGCGGCTGGACAACGTGGTGTTCCGCATGGGATTCGCGGCGAGCCGGAACCAGGCCCGTCAGCTCGTGCGGCACCGCCACGTCGAGGTGAACGGGCGTACGGTCGATGTGCCGAGCTACCAGGTGCGGCAGGGTGACGAGATCGCGATCAAGAGCGGATCACGTGACCTGGCCCTCATCCAGGGGAGCCTCGAGTCGCGGACCCGCCCCTCGTTGGTCGAGTGGCTGACCCTCGACGAGAAGAACCGCGTCGGGCGCGTCGTCCGCAGACCGACCCGTCAGGACGTTCCGATGGCCGTTCAGGAGCAGCTCATCGTCGAGCTTTACTCCAAGTGATGCATCGCGGGCCTGGCGGGGGCGCCGAACGT
>CBFGQV010000230.1:0-4891 GCA_965651045.1 uncultured bacterium | reverse complement strand
GTTTGACGCAGTAATCGCGGAACTCGACGTCACATCCGACGACGCGAAACGGGCAGGCGGTCGGCAGCTGGGTCGAGTTCGACCTCTCGTTCGAGCCGCAGGACGTCGAAACGCCGCTGCCCGAAGTGCGCCCGGTTGCCGAGCCGAAGCCCGGCACCGTGGAATGGGAGCTCGATCGCGACTGGACCGAACCTTCGTTCGTGCCGGCGCCGATCCGGCTCGAGGCGCAGCAGCTCCTTCGCGCGGCGCTCGGCCAGACCGAGCAGGAGCTCGAGCGTCGGTTCGGGTCGCTCGATGGCCTGCTCGAGGGAGATCCGCCGGCGGGCGCGAGCCCGCTCCAGTGGCGCGCCGAGGTGTCGGACGCGCTCGACCGGGCGATGGCGCGCGACCCCGACAACCCGGCGCCCTATCTCGCGCTCGCGCGGATCCGCCGGAAGCAGGGCCTTCGCGAAGACGCGCGCCTGCTCCTGGGCGCCGGGCTCGAGCGCGCCTACTCGGGCCGGCGGCCCGTGTCGGATCGCATGGCCGCCGAGCTGGCGTACGAGTATGGCCGGGCGCTCGAGGAGGAATGGCTGGTGTGGCGGAATCTCGGCCGACTGCCGGTCGAGGCGCTCGACGGACGCAGTTGCCCTCGTCGGGCCGGTCCGTCCGGAGACGTCGACGCCGAGATCCTGATCGCCTGGAACTACCTCTGTTCGATCGAGCTGGGTCGGGCGTTCGAGGCCGGGTTCGAGCCGGTCGCGGGCGGCTCGAACGAGCGCGATGCCATGCGCCGGAGCCTCACCGACGCCGTGCGGGTGTTTCCTTCGCACGTCGGCGCCAACGTTGCGCTGCTGCTCGAGTTGGCCGACGAGGGCGCCTGGACGCGCCTCCTGAACCAGGCGCAGCGGTTTTCGCGGGCGTCGAACGGGCATCCCTACGCCCGGCTCATGAGCGGCGTCGCGCTGCACCGGATGGCGCGCGCCGAAGAGGCCGTATTCGAGCTCCGTCAGGGGCTCGAAGGGTTGGACGACGAGGTCCGCACGGCCTTTGCCGACGTGCGGGTGCTCGACCCGACGCGCTCGATCGAAGACCCTCGGGCCTTCTGGTCCACCCTCGATCCGCTGCTCACGACCGAGGTCAACGAGCGCGAGCTCGAGCACCTGGCGCGAGCGGCCTATGCCTTCCTCCGCTTCGGCGGACTCGACGGCGACGCCGCGCGCGTGTGGCTGCGCTACGGGCGCCCGCTCGCCGTTCGCGCGGTCGGGGGCTCGGGCGGCCTCCGGACCGAGTTCTGGGACTACGGCGAGGGACCCGATGTCACCTTCACGCGGCCCTCACGGAGCGAGGAGTACACGCTCACCTCCGAGGCCCGCGCGTACCTGGACGATCTCGCCCGCGTCTTCCCGCACGGCTTCGGGCGTGGCGCACCCTCACGCACCGTGAGCGAGCTGCCGGCCCAGGTCGGGCGCTTCCGCGCGCTGAGCGACGACTGGGTCGAGCTCGAGCTCGCGCTCGCGATTCCCGAGGCGCTCCGTGCGGGCGCGGCGCCCGGTGACTCGCTCGAGCTCGGCCTCTTCCTGGTCGGCGACGGTGATCGGGTCCTGGGCGAGGTCCGCGACCGGGTCGGTGTCCGCGACGGCGTGGTGCGCTGGGCCCTGCCCGCGGCGCCCGAAGTCGACCGGCTCGTCGTCGAGCTGTACAACGCCCGCAACCACCAGGCGGCGGGGCGGAGCCTTTCGCTCCGTGACGAGACCGCGCTCGCGGGTGGCATGTCCGACGTGATGCTGGTGGATGTGTCCGGCGCCGCGACGGTCCCGTTCCGGCGGGGAAGCGTGCCGGCGCTTCCGCTGGCGCGCGGTGACCGGCTCGGCGGCGACCTGGTGGGACTGGCCTTCGAGCTCTACGACCTCGCGGTCGACGGGGCCCCGTATCGGGTGCGCGTCGAGCTGGACGGCGAGGGGCTCGGGGAGCCCCGGGTCGTGCCCTTCCGCCCGTCCGGGCAGCGCGCCTTCCAGCTTCGGTGGACCCGCGAGCCGGCGTCGGCCGCGCGCGTCGAGGCGGGGCTCTCGGCCGGGCCGATCGTCGAGGACGGTCGAGCGCTGGAAGTGTTGACGCTCGACCTCTCGCATGTGCCGCCGGGAACCTACACCTTGCGGACGGTGGTCGAGCTTCCGGGCGGCGCCCAGGTCGTGCGCGAGCGCGCCGGGCTCGTTCGGCGCGTGGCGGGCGGTGACGACGACGGGCAGGTGGACGGAGCGGGTGGGGTCGAGGAGACGGTGCGCGACGGCTTCGATCGGAATTGAACGTGCACGTTCCCGGCCTGAGGGACCTCGGCCCTGCGTCCCTCCAGTCGCGGCGTGTCGTCGTGCGTGCCGACCTCAACGTCCCGCTCGCCGACGACGGGTCGATCACCGACGACACCCGACTTCGCGCCTCGCTCCCCACCCTCGAGTACCTGCTCGGCCGGGGAGCGCGCGTCACATTGCTCAGCCACCTCGGACGCCCCAAGGGCCAGCCCGATCCGCGGTTCAGCCTCGCGCCCGCGGCGCGCTGGCTCGACGAAGCGCTCGGCGGAAGGGTCCGGTTCGTCGACGAACTGGTGAGCGACGGTGCCCGTGCCGCCGTCGATGGGCTCCAGGACGGCGAACTCGTGCTGCTCGAGAACACCCGTTTCCACCCGGGCGAGACGGCGAACGATGCCGGGCTGGCCTCGGCTCTGGCGCAGTACGGCTCCGTCTTCGTGAACGACGCCTTCGGTGCGGCGCACCGTGCCCACGCCTCGACGGAGGGGGTCGCCCGTGCCGTGCGTGCCGCCGGCGGTCAGGCCGTGGCGGGGCTGCTCATGGAGCGCGAACTCGAATTTCTCGGTGAGGTGCTCGGGGAGCCCGCACGGCCGTTCGTGGCGATCCTCGGCGGAGCCAAGATCTCGGGCAAGATCGACGTCATCGAGGCGCTCCTGCCGCGCGTCGACCGCCTGCTCGTCGGGGGGGCGATGGCCAACACCTTCCTGCTCGCGCTGGGGCTGGAGGTCGGGCAGTCGCTCGTCGAGCCGGACCGCCTCGAGGTCGCACGCGATCTGATGGAGCGGGCCGGCGACAAGCTCGTACTGCCGGTCGACTGTGTCGTCGGAGACCGGATCGACGCCGACGCCCGCACGTCCGCGAGAGCGCGCACGGCGGTAAGGCCCGGCGACCTGATCGGCGACATCGGCCCGGATTCGGCCGCGCTCTACGCCGAAGCGGTGGCCGGCGCGGGCACGATTCTCTGGAACGGGCCGATGGGCGTCTTCGAGTTGGCGCCCTACCGCGCCGGCACGGTCGAGGTCGCGCGGGCGGTCGCCGACGCCACCGACAAGGGTGCGCGCTCGATCGTCGGTGGAGGCGACTCGGCGGCGGCCGCCGAAGTCGCCGGGGTCGCCGACCGGCTCACCCACATCTCGACGGGCGGCGGTGCGTCGCTCGAGTTCCTGGCCGGTACCACCCTGCCCGGTGTCGCGGCACTGGGAATCGAGAGGACGTCGTGAGCGAGCGAAGGAAAGTCGTCGCGGGCAACTGGAAGATGCACCTCGGACCGACCGAGGCGCGCCGCTTCGTCGAGGCGTTGTCGTTGCCCGATCCGCTCGAGCGGCGCGTGGCGATCTTTCCTCCGGCGCTGTCGCTCGCGGCGGTGCGCGAGGCGCTGGCCGACCGCGCGGAGGTCGAGCTCGGCGTGCAGAACGTGCACTGGGAGGCGCAGGGCGCCTTCACCGGGGAACTGTCCGGCGCGATGGCCCGTGACGCGGGCGCCCGCCTGGTTCTGGTCGGGCATTCGGAGCGCCGCCACGTGTTCGGTGAGACCGACGAAGAGGTCGCGCGAAAGGTCGCGGCGGTCGCGGAGCAGGGCCTCGAGCCGGTCGTGTGCGTCGGCGAGACGCTGGACGAACGCCGCGCGGGCCGTCTCGAAGAGGTGCTCCTCCGCCAGACGGACCACGCCCTGGAACGGCTCCCGGCGGGAGCGCGCTACCTGCTCGCGTACGAGCCCGTCTGGGCGATCGGCACGGGCGAGACCGCCACGCCGGACGACGCGGCCGCCGCCCACGGCCTTCTTCGCGAGCGCGTCGCGGAGCTCCGAGGCGCCGCCGACGCCGCGATCTGCCCGATTCTTTATGGCGGGAGCGTCAAGCCGGCCAACGCGGCCGAGCTGATGGCCGCCTCCGACGTCGATGGCGTGTTGGTGGGTGGCGCGAGCCTCGATCCTGCCTCGTTCGCGGCGATCGTCGAAGCACATTGACACCCCGCGGGGGCTGGGCGACGTTTACAAGCTGTATTCCACGCAACGACGACGGCGCGCATCAAACATGTATGGTTTCCTGCTCACGCTCCTGATTCTCGACGGCATCTTCCTCTGCGTCGTGATCCTGCTGCAATCCGGAAAGGGCGGCGGTCTCGCGGCCATGGGCGGCGGCGCGGCGGCCACCGACGGCATTCTCGGGGGGCGCCAGGCGACCACGATGTTGACCCGCTCGACCTGGACCGCCGGTACGGCGTTCATGGTGCTGGCTTTGATCCTCTCGATCATGTCGTCGCGGCAGCAGCAGCCGCAGTCGATTCTCAGGCAGGACCTCCAGCCGGCTCCGACCGCGCAGCCGCAACCCGTGCTGCCGGTGCCGGAAGAGACGCCACCCCCGGCCAGCGAGGGCGGATCCACGCCCGAGGGCGGCGGCGCTGCCGATCCCGGAGCGGGCGGGAACTGAGCCCCCTCCGCGCGCGTGACCGCTGTCGCATCGGATCGGTTGCGCGGGTTGCTCCGCGCGCTCGTTCGCGCCCAGGCATTCGAATCGCTCTGCCGGGAGCTTCCCGGCATTCCGCGCTACCCACCCGGTGATCCTCGTCGGTTGACCCCGGCGGTGCCGGCGGCGCTCGCGCTCCTG
>CBFGQV010000229.1:0-4941 GCA_965651045.1 uncultured bacterium | reverse complement strand
TGGTGGGAGCTCGCGACGCTCGTGACCGTGATGCTCCTCGGCCACTGGATCGAGATGCGCTCGATCACGCGCGCGAAGGGTGCGCTCGACGAGCTCGCCAAGCTTCTTCCCGACACCGCGACCCGCCTCACCGACGAAGGCGAGGAAGAGGTCGCGGTCGGAGATCTTCGCGAGGGCGACATCGTGCTGGTTCGTCCGGGCGAGAGCGTGCCGGTCGACGGCACGGTCCAGCGCGGCTCGACCGAACTCGACGAGTCGATGATCACCGGCGAGTCGCGGCCGGTGAAGAAGTCCGAAGGCGACGCGGTGATCGCGGGCACCATCAACGGCGAGGGGTCGCTCCGGGTCGAGGTCACCGGGGTGGGCGAGAAGACCAGGCTTTCGGGCATCATGCGGCTGGTCTCCGACGCGCAGGAATCGAAATCGCGCGCTCAGCACCTCGCCGACCGTGCCGCGCGCATGCTCACCGGCGTCGCCATCGCTGCGGGCGCGCTCACCTTCGTCGCGTGGCAGGTGGCCGGCGCCCCGATCGACTTCTCGATCGTGCGCGTCGTAACGGTGCTGGTCATCGCCTGCCCGCACGCCCTCGGGCTCGCCGTTCCGCTGGTGGTCGCGATCTCGACCACGCTCGGCGCGCGGAACGGGCTTCTGGTTCGCGATCGGCGCGGACTCGAAGAGGCGCGGAGCCTCGACATCGTCGTCTTCGACAAGACCGGCACCCTGACCCTCGGCGAGTTCCGGGTCGTCGACCTCGCCGTCGCCGACGGCCTTTCCGAAGAAGCGGCGCTACGCCTCGCCGCCGCGGTCGAGTCGGAGAGCGAGCACCCGATCGCGCGCGGCATCGTGAAAACAGCCGACGATCGGGGGATCGACGTGCCGCCGGTCGACGGATTCCGGGCCCTCACGGGCAAGGGCGTGGCCGGCACCGTCGAGGGCACGGAGTACCACCTCGGCGGCCCCGCCTTGTTGCGGGCCGAAGGCGCCGAGGTGCCCGAGGCCCTCCGGCAGGCCGCCGACGCGGCCGCCGATCGCGGCCGTGCGGCGATCTTCCTGCTCGAAGACGGAACGGCCCGCGCCGTGTTCACGGTCGCCGACGCGATCCGGGACGAGAGCCGCGAAGCGATCCGCGCCCTCCACGAGCGGGGCATCGAGGTCGCGATGCTCACCGGCGACGCCGAGGCCGTGGCGCGCGCGGTGGCCGAGGAACTCGGCATCGACACGGTCTTCGCCGAGGTCCTGCCCGAAGACAAGGCCTCGAAGGTCGAAGAGCTGCAGCGGGGCGGTCGCAAGGTCGCGATGGTGGGCGACGGCGTGAACGACGCGCCGGCGCTGGCCACCGCCGACGTGGGCATCGCCATCGGCGCGGGAACCGACGTCGCGGTCGAGGCCGGCCACATCGTACTGGTACGCTCCGACCCGCGCGACATTCCGCGCATCGTGACCCTCTCGCGGGCGACCTACCGGAAGATGGTCCAGAACCTGTGGTGGGCCGCCGGCTACAACATCGTGGCGATTCCCCTGGCCGCCGGCGCGCTCGCCGCGTGGGGCGTGGTGCTGAGCCCCGCGGTCGGCGCGGTCCTCATGTCGGCGAGCACGGTCATCGTGGCCCTGAACGCCCAACTGCTGAAGCGCGCCCAGCTCTGAGCGGGCGCTCCTCGTTACCCTCGATGGACGAAGACCGACCGATGAGCACACGACCGGAACGATCCGGCATGAGCTGGACACGGTTCGCCCTGATGATCGCGACCTCGACCGTCGTCATGTTCTTCCTCGCCTATCAACTCGTGTACACCGCGGGCCACGCGACCTTCAGCCTCAACCGCCTGCTCGCGGCGGCCGTCATGGGGTGCGTCATGACCGTGGTCATGCTGGCCTTCATGTGGCCCATGTACGAGGGGCTGACGACCAAGATCGTCGTGCTCTCGGTGGCCTCGGCGGCCGGGATCGGACTGCTCGGCGTCAACCGCGGTCAGCTTCTGATCGGCGACGTGGGGTTCATGCGGTCGATGATCCCGCATCACTCCATCGCCATCAACAACGCCCGCAAGGCGAGCCTCAGCGATCCGCGCGTCCGCGAACTCGCCGACCAGATCATCGAGGCGCAAGTGCTCGAGATCGCGCTGATGGAGCGGGTCATTTCCGACATCGAGGAGCACGGCGAGCGAGGCGCGGAGCCCTTGCCGCCCCGGACGACCGAAATCACCCCCGACATGAGGCGCGAAATCGACGCCGCCGTGCGCTGACCCCCCCGGCGGTCGCAGGCTCGGCGACCGGCCGCGTGGAGGCCGCCGCCGACCCGCTACGCCGGCAGCGTGACCGCCACGACGGCGCCACCCTCGGGGCGGTTTCGGGCCTCGACCCGGCCGCCGGCGCCCTCGGCCAGGGCGCGAACGATCGCGAGGCCGAGCCCCGTGCCCGAGGTCGCCTCGCCCGGGGTGCGCACCCCCTCGGGCCGGTAGAAGCGCTCGAAGAGGCGTTCGGGATCGTCGCCGAGCCCCGGGCCGGTGTCCTGGACTTCGAGCCGGAGCTCGCCGGGCGACGACCGGAGCCGCACGTCGACCCGTCCGCCTCGCGGGGTGTAGCGCAGGGCGTTGTCGGTGAGGTTCCAGACGAGCTGCCCGAGAATCCCCGGGTCGACCATCGGTTCGCCGCCTCCCGCCACGTCGAGCGCCAGCGTCACGCCGCGCGCTTCGGCGGTGCCCCGGAGCCGCTCGACGATGCGTTCGGCGACGCGGCCGGCGTCGGCGGGGGCCGGCTCGACGGGCAACACGCCCGCGTCGAATCGCGCCAGGGTGAGCAGATCTTCCGTGATGCGCGAGAGCCGAACCACCTCGTCGAGGCTGCTGGCCAGGACCGCGCGGTACTCGTCGGGTGAGCGCTCGCGCCGGAGCGCCAGTTCCAGTTCGCCCCGAATCACGGTGAGCGGCGAACGCAGCTCGTGGCTCGCGTCGGACGTGAAGCGCCGCTGGGCCTCGAAGGCCTGCTGCAGGCGCTGCAGCATGGTGTTCAGGACCTCGACCAGGCGCCGGTACTCACGGGTATCGGCGTAGGCGTCGATGCGCCGGTCGAGCGACGACGCGCCGATCGCTTCGGCCTGGTCGATGATCTCGTGCACGGGGCGCACCGCTCGCCCGGCCAACCACCAGCTGCCCGCGAACGAGGTGAGCGCCACCACGACCACGACCCCTGCGAAGAAGAGCGCCAGGCGAAGCACCATCTCGTGGCGCGCGACCAGGGGTGCCGCGACCTGGAGTACGTGGCGGGCGTGGGCAGCGCCGAAGCGCGACAGGGGGTAGTAGAGCGAGCGCACCGGGGTGCCGCCGAAGTCCTGCTCTCGCCACACCAGCTCGCCCGCGCCGGCCTCGGCGAGGGCATCGCGCGCGAGGGGCAGGTCGCCCGTCATGAACTGGCTGCGGAGCAGGCTCTGGCCACTCTCGCTCCACACCTGGGCGTAGCGCATGAGATCCGGGACCGACGCCGCCTCTTCGGGCGTGAGCTCCCACTCGTGGAACCGCATCTCGCCCGACGGAGAGTCGGTCACCGACGCGGCCTGGATGGCCGCCACGCTCAGAATGCTCGCGTTGAGCTCGCGGTCCAGGACCCAGCTAAGCGTCCACACGCTCGCCACCGCGATCGCCGCGACCGCGGCCGCCATCGCGGCCGTGAAGCGCAGGGCGAGCTGGACCCGGAACGAGCGGGTCATTCGGCGTCGCCTCGTTGGAACCTGTAGCCGACGCCACGCACCGTGTGCAGCAGTGGCTCTCCGTCGCCTTCGCGGAGCTTCTGCCTGAGGTGCGCGACGTGCACGTCGACCACGTTGCTCATCGGGTCGAAGGTGAGATCCCACACCTTCTCGAGCAGCTCGGTCCGCCGCACCACCCGCTCGGTGTTCAGCATGAAGAACTCGAGAAGCTGGTACTCCTTCGGCGTCAGGTCGAGGCGCTCTCCGCGGCGCCGAGCCACGTGCTTCACGCGGTCGAGTTCGACGTCGTGATAGATGAGGCGGTCGGGGCGTTCGGCGCCTCCGCGCCTGAGCAGGGCCCGAAGCCGCGCCAGCAACTCGTCGAAGCCGAACGGTTTGGTGAGGTAGTCGTCGGCCCCGGCGTCGAGGCCCGCCACGATGTCTTCGCGGCTGTCGCGCGCGGTGAGCAGGAGAATCGGCACCGTCTTCTCGCGGGCCCGGAGCTCGCGCACGATTTCGAATCCCGACTTGCCGGGCAGCATGACGTCGAGCACCAGCAGGTCGTAGTCGTGCACGAGCGCCTTCATCGCGCCTTCGGTGCCGTCGTGCGCGACGTCGACCGCGTACCCCTCTTCGCGGAGCCCCTGGCTCAGGAAGCTCGCGACCTTTCGTTCGTCTTCGACCACCAGAACGCGCATGGTCAACCCTCCCGGAGCAGGGCGGCGGGGTCGGCCGAACCGGCGCGCTGCGCCGGAGCCCACGCGCCCGCGAGCACCGCCGCGAGGAAGGTCGCCGCGAGACCGAGCACGAGGGCCGGATCGAGCCGGGTCGACCCGGAGATCGCCCTCACCAGGCTCCAGCCCAGCACCGAGCCCACCCCGGTGCCCAGGACCGCCGTCCCCATCACGCGCCGCAGGTAGCGCGCCCGCAGCCCGCGGGGCGACGCGCCGTTCGCCGCGCGGATCGCCGCCTCTCGCCAACGGCCCCGGACCTCGGCCGACGCCGTCGCGGCCGCTCCGGCCCACGCGACCAACGCGCCGAGTACACCGGCGAGCGCCAGCGCCGCAGCCGACCACCGGACGGGCCGGAGCAGGGCGGCCCGGCGCTCGGACACCGTCGCCCGGTCGGCGCTCCCGGCCACACGCACGCCGGCAGGCATCGCTCCGGCGGGCGCGCCGGCCTGCGCGGGCCGCGCCCATTCGACCGCGTCGGCCGGGTGCTGCGCCAACGGCAGGTAGAGCACCGGCGCGGCGGGGGCG
>CBFGQV010000228.1:0-5024 GCA_965651045.1 uncultured bacterium | reverse complement strand
CACGATCCGGTCGGGGTTCATGAAATCCTGGAGGGCCTGACCCTCGGTGAGGAACTCCGGGTTCATACCCACCCCGAAGTCGACTCCGGCCCGTAGCCCCGAGCTGCGCTCCAGCGCGGGCAGAACGACGTCGTCGGTCGTGCCGGGTATGACCGTGCTCTTCACGGCGACCACGGGGTAGTCGGTCCGGCCGCGGAGGGCGGCGCCCACCTGTTCGGACGATCGCACGACCTGTGACAGGTCGATCTCGCCGCTCCGTGACGGGGTGCCCACGCAGAGCAGCGTGAGATCGGCGTCGGCCACGGCGTCGGCCAGGTCGGTGGTGGCGCGGAACGGTCCGCCGATCGTACGACCGAGGAGGGCATCGAGGCCGACCTCGTGGATGGGCGAGACGCCAGCGTTGATGCTCGCCACCTTCTCCGGGTCGACGTCCACACAGACCACCCGGTGGCCACGGTCCGCGAGGCAGGCTCCCGAGACCAGTCCCACATAACCCGCCCCGATCACAGCGACGTTCACTACGCCTCCTCGCCCTCGAGATGACCCGAGTACCAGGTCAGCGAACGTTCCAGTCCTTCGTCCAGCGGCATGAGCGCTTCGTATGCCAACTCGCTCCGAGCCTTCTCGATGACGGGGCAGCGCCGGTTGGGATTGTCCTCCAGGTACTCGGCGTGGGTGGCCGCCTGGCTCACCACCCGGCCCCGGTAGTCGAACCGGTCGCGGGCGATGGCCACCATGCGGTCGGCCAGGTCTCGCATACTGATCTCCGGGCCGTCCGCACCGATGTTGTAGGGCTCGCCCGGGCGCCCCCTGAGCAGGATGCGGTAGTAGCCTACCACGGCATCCGTGGCGTAGCAGAAGGTGCGCATGGGCGAGCCGTCGGACTTCATGACGAGGTCTCGACCGGCGAAGATGTCTCGTGCGAAGTCGGGGATCACCCGCCCGTCGGTGATCTTGAGCCCCGGCCCGTAGTTGTTGAACGGTCGCGCGATGGAAACGGGCAGGCCGTGCACCTGGGCGAAGTTCACGCACAGCGTCTCGCCGTAGCGCTTGGACTCGTCGTAGCAGGCTCGGGGGCCCGTGCACGATACATTGCCCCGATAGGTCTCGGGTGTGGGAATGTCTGTGGGCGCGGGATCGCCGTAGATCTCGCTGCTGGAGAAGAAGAGCATGTGCTCCACCGGGAAACCCGCTTCGCGCCTCCGCACACCGTAGTCGAGCAGGTGGCGCAACCCACCGATGTTCGCGTCCATCGTCTCGATCGGGTACTTTCGGTAGTAGATCGGCGAGGCGATGCCCGCGGCGTGTATGATCGCGTGGGCGGAGGGCAGGTCGGTGGGCAGTGGCTCGACGATGTCGTGCCGGAGCAGGGTCAGGTGCTCGTGATCACGTAGTCCGGTCAGCCATTCCGGTACGCCCCGGAAGAAATTGTCGAGGACGGTCAGACGGATCGCGCGCGAACGACGGTGATGGCGGTTCCAGTGGACGAGCGCCTGCACCATGTAGTAACCGAGAAAGCCTGCACCGCCGGTCATCAAGACCGTCTTGTCTTCGAGTTCGGCGAAGTCCTCGGCCATGCGCTCACAGATCGTGTCGAGGTCGGACTGTACGACCGTTGGGGCATCACGCATGACGGGCGGATCGGGTGCGAGTGGAGAGTGCGAGTGTCGGGTGAATCTGGAAGATGGAGGCAAGGGGCATGAAGTTCCAGAAGACGCCGATTTCCGGGGTCCTGCTGGTCGAGTCGGAGCGTCGCGTCGACACGCGCGGTCATTTCGCCCGGCTGTGGTGTCGTGAAGAATTCGAGGCCCAGGGGCTCGATGCGACCGTGGCTCAGATCAATGTCGGGTTCAGCCATCGAGCGGGCACCCTGAGAGGCATGCACTACCAAGCCGTGCCCCATGCCGAGTGCAAGACCGTGAGGTGTACCCGAGGCGCGCTCTTCGATGTAGCCCTGGACCTGCGGCCCGAGTCGCCCACGTTCAAGCGGTGGTTCGGTGTTGAGTTGCACGCCGACGGGAATCAGATGCTCTGGATTCCGGAGGGATGTGCCCACGGCTATCAGACACTCGCCGACGACACGGAGATGACCTACCTGACGTCGGCGCCCTATGCCCCACGCAGTGCCCGAGGCGTTCGCTACGACGACCCCGCGTTCGGCATCGAATGGCCTCTCGAGGTCGAGACGATTTCGGACGCGGACCGCGACTGGCCGACCTTCACAGGCTAAGGCAAGAGTGCCTTGAAGGTCAGGGCGGCGCTGATCAACCGCCAGCGAAGAGACGGGCACACCGCTACGGCACGCCTCGCCAGGTCCCGCGCAGTCTTGAAGTCACGCTCGCCGTAGGCCTGTTTGGACAGGGTCTTCCACACGCCGCCCTGAAGGAGCCGCGCGTACGCCCGCGTTTCGGGTCGCGTGCAGGCCAGTTCGGCGTGTTGACAGGCCAATAGCCGGAGTAGGCGCTTCGAGTGGACATCGAGCGAGGAGACCCCGTTCGAAGTCTCGGACGAGCGCACGGTGTTCACGGATACGGTCGCCGACCGATAGGCGAATCCGTTCGCGATGTCGGTCAGGCGCAGGAAGAAGTTCAGATCTCCCTCGTAGGGGGCGAGCTCCCAGAACCCGCCCATGGCGACGACCAGGTCACGTCTCGCCAGGGTCATGTTGACGTGCGCGAAGCCGATTCCCTCGGGTTGCAGCAGATCGTCGAGGTCGACTCGCATGGCTGCGCCATTGGATGGGGAAGGGCGAGCGGTTGCCCGGTCCAGATAGGGTAGCCAGCGAGGCACGATCACGTTGTCGCCCCTCTTGGCGACCTGATTGCACAGGTAGACGTCGACCCCGACGCCCTGTTCGGAATCGAGGTATGCGGCGGCGTGACGGAGATGCTCGGAATCGCACCAGAAGTCGTCGTCGTCGAGGAAGCCCACGTAGCACCCGCGCGCGCGTTGCAGACCCTCGTTCCGGGCTGCATTGGGGCCATGCCGGCCGGCTCCCGGCTCCCGGCGGACGAGCTGAAAGCGAGCACCCAGCTTCGCCACCGTCTCAGCCATCGACCCTGCCGGTCCCGCATCGGAGCCGTCGTCTATGACGACGACTTCGTAGTCGTCGAAGCTCTGTTCGGCGATCGAGCGCAGTGCCCGCTCCAGGAGAGTTGGGCGATTTCGCGAAGGGACGATGACAGAAAAGAACGGCATTGCGGGCGCGTTGGCGAGGGGCTCGGGCACCGGAGTCGCGAAGATGATAGCGTCGGCGCCGACCCTCGCCAGGTCAAGTAGCGCCGGACGTCCGTCGTGTGTGCAGTTGACACCGCGTGCCATGCCGTATCGCTTGGACCTGATGAGCTCGAGACCCGAGATACGAATCGCGCATTTTTCGAACTTCAGCCCGAGGAAGCTGGGCACGGGCGAAGGACGCATCGTTGCGTTGGCACGGGAAGCTCGTCGGAGAGGACATCGGATTACGTTGTTCTGCCGTGAGCCTATCCACGACGAGGTGAGGCGTGCCCTGGAGGAAAGCGGAGCAGGCGTAGCGTTGCTGTCCGACCTCGAGCGTCGGCCGTTCGCCTCGGCGATGTGGCTCTCGCGCGAGTTCGACGTCATCCAGCTCAATCTGATCGCTCCGCGCTCTCGGCTCGCCCTCGTGGCATTCGCGGCCTGGCCGGCGAAGGTGACCTTCGTGGACCGTGTGTCCGGCCCGTCCGAGGGTGATCGGCCAAGACCGCTGCCGTTTCGTATTCTCGACTGGCTGACCATGAAGAGGGTGTACGAGGTCGCGGGTATCACGGAGTACGTGGCGGAACGGGCGAAGGCACGCTTCACGCTTCCCTCGGTCCGTACACTGTACAACGGTGTGGACGCGAAACGCTTCCACCCCCCTGAGTCGCATTCGTCGGGTGGCGCTGTTCGGCTGGCCGTGGTGTCGAGTCTGATTCCGGAGAAGGGCGTCGACGTTCTTCTGAGTGCGTTGGCAGGCCTCGATGACGTAAATTGGACGTTGTCGATCATTGGAGAAGGTCCTGAACGCACCCGGCTGGAGGGCATGATCCAGGGCAACGGGTTCTCCACCAGAGTCCAGTTGCTCGGGCTGCGCGATGACGTACCCGAGCAGCTCCGTGGAGCCGACATCCTGGTTCATCCCGCCACCTGGCAGGAGGCGCTCGGCAACGTGATTTTGGAAGCGATGGCCTCGGGTTGCGCGGTCATAGCGTCTCGGACCGGGGGGATTCCAGAGTTGCTGGTCGATGGTGAGGAAGGTGTCCTGGTTCAGCCCGGCGATGCCGAGGCTCTTCGGTCTTCTCTGCGCCGCCTGATGGGCGATGCGTCCCTTCGTCAGCGGTTGGGCGAGAATGCCCGTCAGCGGGTTGAAGCCGACTTCACCTTGGAGGCCAGTGTGCGTGCAACCATCGACTGGTACGAGAAGGCTGCAATGAAGGGGCGAGTCCGATGATTCTGGTGGATCGCGCGTTGGAGGAACGGGAACGTACGGGTCGGCCCGTGCGAGTCGGCATTGTCGGTGCCGGCTACATGGGCAGGGGGGTCGCCGCACACCTGGTCGAGGGCGTGCCTGGCATGCGGCTTCCGGTGATCTACAACCGGCACGTGGAAAGGGCGGTGGAGGCGTACACGCAGGTCGGTGCCGAGGCGCCTGCGAAGGTGGATTCGCCGTCCGCTCTGGACCGTGTCGTGGAGCGAGGCGGGCATGCGGTCACCGACGACCCGTTCGTGGTGACCGATGCTGCGGGCATCGATGTGGTCGTCGAGGCCACGGGCGAGATCGAGTTCGGCGCGCGCGTCGTGCTCCGGGCCATCGAGCAGGGCAAGCACGTGGTGCTCATGAACGCCGAGTTGGACGCGACCCTCGGGCCCATTCTCAAGGTCTACGCCGACCGCGCCGGGGTCGTGATCACGAATACGGACGGCGACGAGCCCGGCGTCGCCATGAATCTGGTCCGGTTCGCGCGCACACTGGGGTACCGGCCGGTGGCCGCCGGCAACATCAAGGGCATGCTCGACCACTACCG
>CBFGQV010000227.1:0-5069 GCA_965651045.1 uncultured bacterium | reverse complement strand
GACTCCTGACCTTCCTGGAAGTAGCGGTCGGCCGACCCTTCCTCCATGGCCGAGAGCGAGCCCATGCCCCGCACGGTCTTGTACCGCCGCCCCTCGAGCAGGAACGACTCTCCGGGCGACTCCTCGGTACCGGCGAACATCGAGCCCATCATGACCGACTGCGCGCCCGCGGCGAGCGCCTTGACGATGTCGCCCGAGTAGCGAATCCCCCCGTCGGCGATCACGGGCACGTCGCCGGTTACGCCGTCGACGGCGTCCATGACCGCGGTGAGCTGCGGCAGGCCGACACCCGTGACGACGCGCGTCGTGCAGATCGAGCCCGGACCGACCCCCACCTTCACGGCATCGACGCCCCGCTCGACCAGCGCCCGCGCGCCCTCGGAGGTGCCGACGTTCCCGCCGATGATCTGGGCGTCGGGGAACGCTTCTCTCGTGCGCGCGATGGCCCGTAGCACGCCTTCGCTGTGGCCGTGCGCCGTATCGACCACGAGCACGTCGACGCCGGCGTCGAGGACCGCCCGCGCGCGGTCGAGGTCCTGCTTCGAGGCGCCGATCGCGGCGCCGACGCGCAGACGGCCGTGCTCGTCCTTGCAGGCGTCCGGGTACTGTCGGCGCTTGAAGATGTCCTTGACGGTGATGAGCCCCTTGAGTTGCCCGTCGGCGTCGACCACCGGGAGCTTCTCGATGCGGTGCCTGTGCAGAATGCGCTCGGCCTCGTCGAGGGTCGTGCCCACCGGCACCGTGACGAGGTTCTCGGCGGTCATGACCGAGTGGATCGGCTGGTCGAGGTTGGTCTCGAACTGCAGATCGCGGTTGGTGACGATTCCGACGAGCGTCCCGTCCTTCTCGACGATCGGAACGCCGCTGATCGAGAACCGCGACATGAGGGTGTGGGCGTCGCGGAGCGTCGAATCGCGGTCGAGGGTGATCGGATTCAGGATCATGCCGCTCTCGGACCGCTTGACGCGGTCCACCTCGTCGGCCTGCCGCTCGATGGGCATGTTCTTGTGAATGATGCCCACCCCACCCTCGCGCGCCATCTGAATGGCCATACGCGATTCCGTCACGGTGTCCATCGCGGCGGCGACAAGCGGAATCTGAAGGGGGATCTTCCGGGTCAGGTACGACTCGAGGCGGGTGTCCTTCGGGTGGACCAGCGAGTGGCCGGGCACGAGCAGCACGTCGTCGAAGGTCAGCGCCTCCTTGACGACCACGGCCCGGTGGGTAGGGCGATCCTTCATCGGAACTCCGGACGGAGTGGAAGATCCAGGTGGAGAGCCCCGAAACGAAACGCGGCCCGCCGAGGTGTCAAGGCGTGGACCCGTCGTCTCCGGGGCCCGCGTCGGAAGGGGGCTGCGTCGGGCGCGCGCGATCGGGCGACCTCGTCACCTCTCGCGGCCGCTCGTCGACGGGCTCGGCCAGCGACCCGAGGTCGTTCAGAAGTTGCTTGCCCGCCGTCGACACGCCGGAGAGCACGCGATCGGCGGCCGCGATGAGCTGAAAGGCCTCGCGGAGCGTCGCCGGGCTCACGGCCTTCTTCCGGAGCCGATCTTCGAGACCCTCGGCGAACTTCTGCAGCCCCGACGCCTCGGCCTTGAGCTCGCGCGCGTACTTGGACTCGAGAAACTCCACGTAGTCGAGCACCTGGTAGAGCTGTGCTTCGGGCAGGCTCTCGAGCCGTCGAAGAAGGCGCTGCCTCAGAACGTCGTGCATGGCGGACCGTGGTGGAGTCGAAAAGCCGATTCGATGCGGCGGCCGAAGCCGCGTTCCTGTAAGATACTACGATCCGTGCCCTCGACGAGGTTCGGCCGCTGGCCTATCGTACGGGCGACCCCGAGCTCGCCCCTCCCACAACCGTCCGAGCCCATGGCTTTCCTGCCACTCCGTCCGGTGCCGCTGCCCGGCGACATCGACCGACGCTACCGGTCCTGGCTCGATCGGCTGGACCGTGCGCTCGACGACCCGTCCACGGACCGGAACGAGCTCTGCCGGCAGGTGCTCACGGACATCTGGTATCCGGGACTCGCCGGGGTCGACCCGGCGACGCTTCCCGAGGCGACACGGATCGCGCTCGACCAGATGGACCCGCGCAACGTGACCCTCGAGCCCGAGTACTATCAGGAACTCGACCACGAGCGGTACGCCCGCGTGAAGCCGCTCCTCTGGCTCTGGGAGATGTTCGACAAGAGCGCCCTCGGCGAGAACGTGGAGCTCGGGGTGCGCTTCCGACGCATCCTTGCGCGTCGGATCTTCCGGAGGTGCGGAAGGAACTTCAAGGCCTTCCACTTCGTGAAGTTCTCGTTCGGCTACAACCTCGAGGTAGGCGACAACGTGGTCGTGCACCGGCACGTCCTGCTCGACGACCGCGGCGGCATCGAGATCGGCGACGGCGCGTCCATCTCGGATTTCGCGAACGTCTACTCGCACAGCCACGACATCGTGGAAGGGCGTGAGGTCTACACGCCGCGCACCGTGATCGGACCGGGGGTGCGCATCACCTACCACGCCACGATCCTCGCCGGAACGACGGTGGCGCGCGACTCGATGGTCGGCGCGGGCTCGATTCTCACCAAGGACACCGAGCCCCACTGGGTCTACGTCGGCGTGCCGGCCCGGCCCGCGAAGGAGAAGCCGCACGCCGAGCGAATCAAACGCCGACCGCCATCGGCTGATCCGCTCGCCGACGACGCCGATCAGCCGCCTTCTTCTTCGTAGCGCTCCTTCAGCTTCCGCACGACCTCGGGGTCGGCCAGCGTGGTCGTGTCCCCCACGGCGCGTCCTTCGGCAATGTCCTTCAGCAGGCGCCGCATGATCTTGCCCGACCGCGTCTTCGGCAGGTCGACCGTGAAGAGAATGGCCTCGGGCCGGGCGATCGCGCCGATCTTCTCGACCACGTGCTGCTTGAGCTCGTCGGCGACCAGGTCGGACGGCTCGTGTCCTTCCTTGAGGGTGACGAAGGCCGCGATCGACTGCCCCTTGAGGTCGTGGTGCTTGCCCACGACCGCGGCCTCGGCCACCCGTGGGTCGTCGACCAGGGCGCTCTCGACCTCCATGGTGCCGATGCGGTGGCCCGCGACGTTCAGCACGTCGTCGACCCGCCCGAGAATCCAGATGTATCCGTCGTCGTCCCGATGGGCGCCGTCGCCCGGGAAGTAGGTGTCTTCCCACTTGGACCAGTACTGGTGGCGGAACCGCTCGTCGTCGCCCCAGATGGTGCGGAGCATCGCCGGCCACGGCCGGTCGATCGCCAGATAGCCGGCCGGCACCTCCTGCCCGCTGTCGTCGCGAATGCTCGCCCGAATGCCCGGAAACGGACGGGTCGCGGTGCCGGGCTTGGTTTCGGTGATGCCCGGAAGCGGCGTGATCATGATGGCCCCGGTCTCGGTTTGCCACCACGTGTCGACGATCGGGCACCGTTCCTCGCCGATCACCCGGTGGTACCACATCCAGGCCTCGGGGTTGATCGGCTCGCCGACCGTGCCGAGCAGCCGAAGCTGCGACAGGTCGTACTTCTCGGGCCACTGCTCGCCCCAGCGCATGAAGGCGCGGATCGCCGTGGGCGCGGTGTAGAAGATCGAAATGCCGTACTTCTCGCAGAGGTGCCAGAAGCGTCCTCGGTCCGGCCAATCCGGCGCACCCTCGTACATGAAGACCGTCGCACCGTTCGCGAGCGGGCCGTAGACGATGTAGCTGTGGCCAGTGACCCAGCCGACATCCGCCGTGCACCAGTAGCGGTCCTCCTCGCGCAGGTCGAAGACCAGCTTGGTCGTGGCGTAGACCTGCGTGAGGTAGCCACCCGTGGTGTGCACCACGCCCTTCGGCTTGCCGGTCGTACCCGAGGTGTAGAGCGTGTAGAGCGGGTCCTCCGCGTCCATCGGCTCGCAGGGCACGCCGCCCTCGATGTCGGCCATGAGCTCGTGGTACCAGAGGTCGCGTCCGGGCTTCATGCGAATGTTGAGCTCGCGGGCGATGCCGGTTCCCCGCGCGACCACGACCACGTGTTCGATGCCGGGCGTGCGCTCGAGCGCCTTGTCGGCGTTCGGTTTCAGCGGCACGATCGCGCCGCGCCGGTGACCCCCGTCGGCCGTGACGAGCACCCGCGCGCCTGCGTCGTTGATGCGGTCGGCGAGCGCGTCCGGGCTGAACCCGCCGAACACCACGGAGTGGATCGCCCCGATGCGGGCGCAGGCCAGCATGGCGATCGCCGCCTCGGGAATCATCGGCAGGTAGATCGCCACGCGGTCGCCCTTTTCGACGCCCAGGGTACGCAGCACGTGCGCGAATTTCGCCACCCGCCTGTGGAGCCCGAAGTAGGTGAGCACGCGCACGTCGCCCGGCTCGCCTTCCCAGATGAGCGCCGCCTTGTTGCGGCGGGGCCCCGTCAGGTGGCGGTCGAGACAGTTGTGGCAGACGTTGAGCTTGCCGCCGACGAACCACTTCGCGTGGGGGGGATTCCATTCGAGGACCGTGTGCCAGGGCTCGTACCAGTCGAGCTCCGAGGCCCAGCGCGCCCAGTAGGCCTCGGGGTCGGCATCGGCTTCGTCGTAGACCGACGTGTCCTTCGCCAGGGCCTGCTCCCGGAACCCGGCGGGCGGCGGAAAGCGCCGCGCCTCGTGCAGAAGGGAGTCCAGCGCGCCGGTATTCTCGCTCATCAGAATCCTCTCCGGTGAATTCGCCGTTCGTCGTCTCGATGGCCACGTTAGGGTCCGGCGTGGCGGACCGGCAAGCGGGCTCGACAGTCCGAGCACCGCCCGAGTCGAGGCCACACGTTGTTATCGATAATCATTCTTGTTATTGTCGAGGCCATGACCAGCCCCACCGCAGCTCGAGCAGAACCCGCCGAAGCGACCAGGAGCCACGCCGCACCGTGGGTGCGCGAAGCCTGGGCGACCGGTACCTGCGCCGCAGCCGGCATCACGGCCGGCATCCTGCATCTGGCCGGCCAGCCGACGGCGGCCACCGTCTTCTTCGCGCTGGCCTACCTGGCGGGTGGCTGGGACGCGACGACGCGCGCGGCGCGCGCCCTGACCCGCTTCGAGATCGACGTGGATCTACTCATGATCCTCGCG
>CBFGQV010000226.1:0-5133 GCA_965651045.1 uncultured bacterium | reverse complement strand
GGCCCGCGCTCGAGCGGGCGCGGGGCGGTGTCCGGCGGGCGGGCGCGCTGCGCGACCTGGCGCACAAGGAGATCTGGCCCGACCTGACCGTGGGGCTCACCTACGGTCAGCGCAGCGCCGAGATGGGCGTCGAGCGCATGGGCAGCGTGATGGTCGGCTTCAGCCTGCCGATCCACGCGGGTCGTCGGCAATTCGCGCGGCGCGACGAGGCCGGGGCCCTGAAGCGCGCCGCCGAGGCCGAACTCGGCGGCCTCGAGGCCGACGTCGAGGCCGAGATCGGCGAACGATTGGCGGAGCTCGAACGGGCCCGCTCGCTGATCGCGCTCTACCGGACCGAGGTGGTACCGCAGGCCCGCGCGACGGTCGAATCGGCGCTCTCTTCGTATCGAGTCGGCGCCGTCGACTTCATGACCCTGGTCGATGCCCAGATGGCCGTGAACCGCTACGAGGCGGAGCTCTACGACTTCGTCGCCGACTACGGCGCCGCCCTCGCCGCGCTCGAATCCGCGATCGGGCGCCCGCTGCCGCCGACCCTGGAAACGCTTCACCCGACACCGACCGAACGCGACTCGCTCGCACGTGAGGAACGATGAATGACCGGAAGCAGGTAATCTTGTCCGGTGCCCTGGTGCTCGGCGCCGTCGTGATCGTCGCGGCCGGAATGACGGCGACCGGCGATCGGCAAGACGACTCGGGCATGGAGGGCCACAACCACGAGGCGATGGTCGCCGGGGGGGACGCGCAACCCGTGCGGCTCTCGCCCGACCAGGCACGACGGATCGGGGTCACCTTCGCGACCGTCGAACACCGCCCGCTCGACCGCTCGGTCGAGGCGCTGGGCGTCGTCGCCTACGACGAGACGCGCCTCGCCACGGTGAGCCCCAAGACCCAGGGGTGGATCGAGCAGCTCCACGTCGACTTCACGGGCGCCCCGGTACGCGCCGGCCAGCCCCTCATGGCGATCTACAGCCCCGAACTGGTGACGGCCCAGGAGGAGCTCGCGCTGGCCGCGCGCCTCGCGAGAAGTACGACCGACGGACGGGCGGACGACAACGCCCGGGCGCTGCTCGAGAGCGCCCGCCGGCGCCTGGCCTACTGGGACATCGCGGCTGACGACGTGCGCCGCATCGAAGAGACCGGTGAGGTGACGAAGACGCTCACGTTGCGGGCGCCGGCCTCGGGGGTGGTGGTCGAGAAGAACGTCGTCGAAGGAGACCGGGTGACGCCCGGCATGGCGGCCTACCGCATCGCCGACCTGTCGCGCGTCTGGATCGAAGCCGACGTCTTCGAGAGGGACTTGGGCCTCGTGCGCGAGGGGCAGCACGCGATGGTTCGCTTCGAAGCGTTCCCGGGCGAGGTGTTCCACGGGGCCGTCACCTACGTCTATCCGACGGTCTCGATGGACTCCAGGACCGGCCGTGTGCGGCTCGAGCTGCCCAACGCCGAGGGCCGTCTGAGGCCGGGTATGTACGCCCGGGTCGATCTCGACATTCCCGCCGCCGAGCATGCCCTCGTCGTGCCCAGGAGCGCGGTGCTGAGCACCGGTACCCGGTCGCTCGTGTTCGTGCAGGCCGCCGACGGTACATTGGAGCCCCGCGAGGTCACGCCTGGGCGCTCGGCGGGGCGAGACATGGCGATTCTCGCGGGGCTCGAGCCCGGCGAACGGGTGGTCTCGTCGGCCGCCTTCCTGGTCGACGCGGAGTCGAGCCTCGGGGCGCTCACGGCCGGGATGGAGAGCGTGGGCGAGATGGACGGCATGGACGGCATGGACGGCGTTGAAATGGACGCGATGGACGACGGGCACGAGGGCCACTGATCATGCTCACGCGCGTCATCGAGTGGTCGACCCGGAACGTCCTGCTCGTGCTGATCGCCGCCGCGTTCCTCACCGTGGCGGGGGTGATCGCCGTTCGGAGTACGCCCCTGGAAGCGTTGCCCGACCTGTCGGACGTCCAGGTGATCGTGCGCACCGACTATCCGGGCCAGGCGCCCGCGATCGTCGAAGACCAGGTCACCTATCCGGTCGCGAGCGAGATGCTCAAGGTGCCCGGTGCGGCTACGGTGCGCGGCTACTCGTTCTTCGGCACCTCGTTCGTCTACGTGATCTTCGACGACGGCACCGACCTCTACTGGGCTCGCAGCCGCGTGCTCGAGTACCTGTCGGCGATCCGTGGCCGGCTGCCGGAACGGGCGGAGCCGTCGCTCGGGCCCGACGCGACCGGACTGGGTTGGGTCTACCAGTACGCGCTCGAAGACACGACCGGCACGATGTCGCTGGCCGACATCCGCTCGTACCAGGACTGGTTCCTGCGCTACCAGCTCACCTCGGTACCGGGCGTGAGCGAGGTCGCGTCGGTCGGCGGCTACGAGCGGGTGTACGAGGTCACGGTCGATCCGGTGCGGCTTCGGGGATTCGGCATCTCGGTCACGCGCGTCATGGAGGCCCTGCGAGCGAGCAACGAGGACGTAGGCGCGATGGTGCTCGAGATGGCCGAGCGCGAGTACATGATCCGGGGGCTCGGCTATCTCGAGACGCTCGACGACATCGCCCAGGTCGTCGTCGCCTCGACCGGCCACGGGACCCCCGTCCGCGTGGCCGACGTGGCCGAGGTGCGCCTGGCGCCGGACGTGCGACGGGGCGTGGCCGACCTGGACGGCCGCGGCGACGTCGTGGGCGGCGTCGTCGTCATGCGCTTCGGCGAGAACGCGCTCGCCACGATCGAAAGGGTCAAGGCGAAACTCGTCGAACTCGAAGGGGGCTTCCCTTCCGGTCTCGTCGTCCGGCCCGTCTACGACCGATCGGACCTGATTCACCGCGCGATCTCGACGCTCCGGACCAAATTGGTCGAGGAAGCGATCATCGTCGCGCTCGTGACCGTGCTGTTCCTCTGGCACGTACGGAGCGCGCTGGTCGCGATCATCACCCTGCCGCTCGGCATCTTGATGGCCTTCGTGGCCATGCGCTGGCTGGGTCTCGGCGCAGACATCATGAGCCTCGGAGGCATCGCGATCGCGGTGGGGGCGATGATCGACGCCGCGATCGTGATGGTCGAGAACATGCACAAGCACCTCGAGCACGCGATCGACCGGAAACGCGACGATGCGCGGGCGGGCGGCCGGTCGCTGCCCGGCGACGACGGCGGCGACCGCCTGGACACACGCATGCTCACCCGCGACGAGCGTTGGCGCGTGGTGGTCGAGGCTTCGAAGGAGGTGGGCCCCGCGTTGTTCTTCAGCCTGCTGATCATCACCGTCTCGTTCCTGCCGGTCTTCGCGCTCGAAGCCCAGGAAGGGCGCATGTTCAAGCCATTGGCCTGGACCAAGTCACTGGCCATGGCGTCCGCGAGTCTGCTCTCGTTGACCGTCGTGCCGGTGGCCATGGGGCTTTTCATTCGGGGGCGCGTGCATCGTGAGCGGGCCAACCCGATCAACCGCTTCCTGATCGCGGTCTACCGCCCGGTGCTCGAGTTCGTGCTCCGCTTCCGCTGGCCCGTCATCGCGTCGGCCGCGGCGGTCTCGATCCTGACCGTTCTGCCCCTGCAGCGCATCGGGTCGGAGTTCATGCCGCCCCTCAACGAGGGCACGATTCTCTACATGCCCACGACCCTTCCGGGCATCAGCATCGCGCGGGCGGCAGAGACGCTCAGGGTGCAGGACTCGATCATCAAGAGCTTTCCCGAGGTGGAGAGCGTCTTCGGCAAGGCCGGGCGCGCCACGACGGCCACCGACCCCGCCCCGCTGGCGATGTTCGAGACCACGATCGTCCTGAAAGACGAGGGCGAGTGGCGCACCGGCATGACCTACGAGGCGCTGGTCGACGAGATGGACGACGCGCTCCGCATGGCGGGCGTCACCAACTCGTGGACGATGCCGATCAAGGGCCGCATCGACATGCTGGCGACCGGCATTCGGACTCCGGTCGGGATCAAGATCTTCGGGCCGGATCTGCACGAGCTCCAGCGGCTCGCGGTCGAGACCGAAGCCGCGGTGCAGATGGTGCCGGGCACCCGTTCCGCCTTCGGCGAACGCGTCGTGAGCGGCACCTACCTGGACATCGACATCGACCGCGAGGCCGCCGCCCGCTACGGTCTGAGCGTATCGGCGATCCAGATGGTCATCGAGTCCGCGGTCGGCGGCATGAGCGTCACGCGGACGGTCGAGGGTCGGGAGCGCTACGGCGTGCGGGTGCGCTACCCGCAGGAGCTGCGCGATCGCCCCGAGCAGATCGAGGAGATTCTCATACCGGTGGGCTCGGTCCGGGGCGGCACGAGCATGGCGGGTATGGCCGCGCCGGCGACCAGGCCGGCCATGGCCGCCGGCGGCGGCGAGCAGATCCCCCTGGGCCAGGTCGCCACGCTCCGGACCGTCGCGGGGCCCATGGCGGTGAAGACGGAGCAGGCGTTTCCGACGGCGTGGGTCTTCGTCGACGTCGAGGGCAGCGATCTCGGGTCGTACGTCGCCGAAGCCAAGCAGATGGTCGAGTCCATGGTCGAGCTGCCACCGGGCTACACCATGACCTGGTCCGGGCAATACGAATACATGGAGCGGGCGAAGGCCCGGCTGGCGCTCGTCGTGCCCGCCACCCTGCTGATCATCTTTCTGCTGCTTTACCTCAACTTCCGCACGATTTCCGACACGCTGATCGTCATGCTGTCGCTGCCCTTCGCGCTCGTGGGCGGGGTCTTGCTGATGGCGCTGCTCGGCTACCACTGGTCGGTGGCGACCGCCATCGGCTTCGTCGCCCTGGCGGGCGTCGCAGCCGAGACCGGCGTGATCATGCTCATTTATCTGCGCCACGCCTGGGAGGCTCGAATCCGGCAGGGGCAGCAGACGGTCGAGGGGCTGCGCGACGCCATCATGGAAGGCGCGGTGCTCCGGGTGCGGCCGAAGATGATGACGGTGATCACGATCATGGCCGGGCTCATGCCCCTCTTCTGGGGCCATGGGGCCGGGGGCAGCACCATGCGGCGGATCGCGGCCCCGATGGTGGGGGGCATGGTGTCGGCGACCCTGCTCACTCTGATCGTGATTCCCGCGATCTACTCGCTCCTGCACGAAGCGCGCGTGCGACGGGGTGTGCCGGAGGGCTGAGCCGTGCTCGTCGGCCGGGCCTCAGTCGAACGACAGCGTGAA
>CBFGQV010000225.1:0-5160 GCA_965651045.1 uncultured bacterium | reverse complement strand
GGGCGCTCTGGGTGTCGGTCCCCGCCGAGGGGCGTCTGGTCGACCCGGTGAGAGGCCTGGAGATCAGGCTGCCGCCCGAGACCCGGGCGCCCACGGGCGCCGACCTGGGGCTGTTCCGCGAGAGCTACCTCGCGCGGGGTGGAAGCGCCAACGACCGCCGGGTCATCGCCGAGTGGGTCGACGGTGCGCCCGTCGCCGAGCGCCTGCCCGCGTTCCGCCGCTTCACGGTCGACGGGCTCGGCCGCGCATGGGTCGAGCGGTGGCCCGCGGCGGACGGGCGCTCCGCCTGGCACGTGTTCGACCGGGACGGCACGCTCACCCGGACCCTCGAGGCCGCGTCGCGCCTGCGCGTCGAAGACGCGGGGCGGGACTGGCTCGTCGGGGTGTGGATCGACGACTTCGGCGTCGAGACCGTACGCCTGTACGCGTTGCGCGACGGAGGGGCTTGACCGGAGGCGGCGGCCGGCGCTAATTAGTCACATCGTGACTTTATGGTGTCGCGCCCACCCCGAGCCCTCCGCGCCATGCCCGCCGATTCCCTCGCCGAGTTCGAGTTGCTCGTCATGCTGGCCGCCCTGCGACTCGGCGCCGACGAAGCCTACACGGTCTCGATCGCCGACGACATACGCACCCGCACCGGACGCTCGGTGCGGCGGGCCAACGTCTACACCACCCTTCAGCGCCTCGAGCAGAAGGGGCTCGTGAGCAGCGCGCGCGGTGAGCCTCGGGCCGAGCGGGGCGGCCGGCCGCCCCGGCTCGTGACCGTCGAGCCCGCGGGCCTCGCGGCCGTGCGTGCCACGACCGACGCGATCCGGGCCATGGCCGGCGGGCTGGACGAGCTGGCGGGGCCGGTCGTGTGAGCGCGCCTCGCTGGGCACGCGCGCTGCTGGGGTGGCTCGCGGGACCGGAGCGGCGCGCCGAGGTCGTGGGCGACCTCGAAGAGGCCCACCGCGCCAACCTCCGCCGCCGCGGTCGCCTGTTCGGCGGCGTGGTCACGGCCGCCGAGACCCTCGACATGGCCGTGGCGCTCGTGCGTGGGCGGCGCCCCGACCTCGGGGTCTCGTGGCTCGACGTCAAGTTGGGGCTCCGCATGCTGGTGCGGTATCCGGGGCTCACGGGCCTCGGCGGGCTCGCCATCGCCTTCGCGATGTTCGCCGGATCGGCGACCTTCGAGTTCCTGAGCCAGGTCGCCGATCCCCCGATGCCCTTCGAGGGGGGTGAGCGCCTGGTCGTGGTCCAGCGCTGGAACCCCCAGGAAGGCCGGCCCGAGCCACGCGCCCTCTACGACCTCGGGGTCTGGCGGAGCGAGCTCTCGACCGTCGAGCGACTCGGCGCGTTCGACTCCGTGATCCGGAACCTGATCCTGCCCGAGGGGGGCGCGCATCCGCTCGCCGGGGCCGAGATCGACGCGGTCGCGTTCCGGCTGACGGGCGTCGCTCCGCTCGTCGGCCGGACGCTCACCGACGACGACCAGCGGCCGGGCGCGCCCCCGGTGCTGCTGCTCGGGCACGGCGCGTGGCGCACGGTCTTCGCGGGCGATCCGGACGTGGTCGGGCGCGTGGTGCGTGTGGGGTCCGAGCAGGTCACCGTCGTCGGCGTCATGCCCGAGGGATTCACCTTTCCGGTCGCGCACCAGTTCTGGATGCCTCTTCGGGCCGATCCGCTCGTGACCGCGCCCGGCGAGGGCCCCGGCGTGTCGGTCTTCGGGCGGCTCGTCGAGGGCCGTTCGCTCGCCGACGCCCGGGCCGAAGCCGACCGCATCGCCGAACGCCTCGCCGCCGCGCTTCCGGAAACCCACGAAGCCACCCGCACCTTCGTGCGCCCATACGCCCACGCCATGCTCGGGCTGCCCGCGTCGATGTCCGACCGGCTGGTCTCGACGCTGATCATGGCGTACAACCTGCCGCTCGTGCTCTTCCTGCTGCTCGTGAGCGGCAACGTCGCGCTGCTCATGTTCGCCCGCGCCGCGGCGCGCGAGAGCGAACTGGTCGTGCGGAGCGCGCTCGGGGCGGGGCGGCGGCGCATCGTGGGACAGCTCTTCGTCGAAGCCCTGGTGCTCGCGTCGCTCGGCGCCGTGGCGGGGCTCGCCGCCGCGCGGTACGGGCTCCGGTGGGCCTACCGCATGATCGAAGCCGAGCTTTGGGGCGGCCCCCTGCCGTTCTGGTTCGAGCCCGCGCTCTCTCCGCGCTCGGTCGGCTATGCGCTGGGCCTCACGCTGCTCGGGGCGGCGGTGGCGGGGGTGCTGCCCGCGCTCAAGGCCACACGCGGTCTCGGCTCGAAGCTCCGCGAGGGGTCGGCCGGGGGCGGGGGCATGCGCTTCGGCGGCGTGTGGACGCTCGTAATCGTGCTCCAGATCGCCGTCACCGTCGTCGCCCCGGCCATCGGCTTCGCGGTCGCGCTCGAAGGGCGGGAGATCCGCGATTTCGACCTGGGGATTCCCGCGCACGAGTTCCTGACCGCGCAGGTCGCGGTCGAGCCCACCGAGGACGAGGCGGCCGAACCGGAACAGGGCAGGGCTGCGCTGGCGGCCCGCACCACGGCCACGCTCGAGGAGCTCGAGGAGAAGCTGCTCGTGGATCCCCAGGTAGCCGCCGTGACCTACGCCGAGCTGCCCCCCCGCGCCTACGCGGGGTGGACGCAGGTCGAGGTCGACGGCCCGACCGTGCCCGCGCAGGACGAGCGCGGCCACCGCATGGGCGTCGTGCGGGTCGAGGCGGACTTCTTCGAGACGCTGGGCATCGAGCCTCGAGCCGGCCGTGACTTCCGCTCCGGCGATGCGGAGCCGGGCGCGCCCGCGATCATCGTGAACGAGGCGTTCGTCGACTACGTCTTCGGGGGCAGGAACGCCATCGGCGTGAACGTGCGGTTCGTCGCGTCGGAGCGGAACCGTGCGTTCGACGACGAGCCGGGGCCCTGGCACGAGATCGTCGGCGTGGTCCAGGACCTGGGGCGCATGTCGGGCTACAGCGGGGCCGTCGTGTACCTGCCGATGGCACGCGGCGAGGTGGCCGCGCCGTACGTGATCGCCCGGGTGCGGGGCGAGGCCGGCGGCTTCACGCCCCGCCTGCGGGAGCTCGCCTTCGACGTCGACCCCACGCTCCGGCTCCGCGACCCGGTCGCGCTCGATCGCATGGTCGACGGAGAGATCGAGTTCTACCGGTTCTGGATTCTGACGGTGGCCATGGTGAGCGGCGTCGCCGTGGTGCTCTCGCTCGGCGGCATCTACGCCGTCATGTCGTTCACCGTCGCGCGCCGTACGCGCGAGATCGGCGTGCGGGTCGCGCTGGGGGCGCCGACCAGGCGCGTTCTGTTGTCGATCTTCCGGCGGCCGCTGGCCCAGGTGGCGTTCGGGCTCGCGCTGGGCGGGGTCGTGACCGCCGTGCTCATGGGGCTGGCCGGTGCCAACGCCACGCCGAAGGGCTTCGCCGTCTTCACGCTCTACCTCGTCGCGATGACGGCCGTCTGCATGCTCGCCTGCCTGGTGCCCGCCCGCCGCGCGCTCGGCGTCGAGCCGTCCGAGGCGCTCCGGAGCGAGTGAGGCAGGGGACCCACCCGTCTCATTCTCGCGGCATCATCGATCCCGGCGCTGGAGGTTCCTCCAGATGCCGTAGGCCGGAGGGCCGAGTACGAATATCGCGAGCACGAGTGTCCCCAGCTTGCCGCCGATGGCGAAGAACAACGCTACGGGCACCAACACGGACAGCAGGACGGCTGCCAATCCAAGTCGACCGTCATTACCCATCAAGATCCTCCGAGCCCGGCATCGATCGCCTCTTGAATTACCCGAAGGTCTCGAAATGTTCGGCGTGCAACCCGCAACTCACGCACAGCCAACGCTCCGGCACCCACGCCGACTACGGTGAGGGCGATGAGCAAGTACGAGGGTAGGTGCGCGGACATGAGGCCCACCGAGACAAGCGTCGATACGGTCAGCACGCCCGTCGCGCCAACCAGTGTGAGTCCTGCGACGATGCACCTCTCGGTCGGTCTCGTTGAAGCAAGCTGGTCCCGACGGGACTCCAAAGATAGCAGCTGCGCGGCCACCAATTTGCTGCGGTGACTCTTACTCTTGTCGGCACTGCACATAGGCGACGAGGCTTACAAAGGCAGCTGTGGACGCTCGCGCCGCGCCGACTACCTGTTTTACGTCGAGTGGATCAGGTCCAGTCTGGACCATGATGTAGGTGAGAGCAAGCGACCCCACGGCCAGCCAAGTCGCTGATTGCATGTCATCGAACTCGGAATCGCATCCTACCAATAAGAGTTGAAACTCCGGGTTTGGGCATGTGAGGGGGTCACAGGGCGGACTGCCGCCTGGAAGTCCCTGGCTCGTATCGTCGATATCGCCCTGAGCCTCATCGGTGTCGGCCCAATCGGATCCCTTCTCGAACCGCAGGCCCGTGACGACAGAATCGGACCACTCATAGTGGATGCGTCCCTGCAGCGAGCCATTCTTGTAGATGCGCACGTGAGTCCATGTACCGGGTGCTCCCTCCCTCTCGAATCGATAGGTGTCGCCGATCGAATCAGTCGTCTGCAGAGCATCATTATCACCCCAAGTGAGGTCATCCTGGGTCTCTGAACTTCGAACTTGCGTCTGGTGAAACGCATCGTCTTCAACTTGGGAGGCGGTGGGTGCGTCGCAGCCAATGGCACCGAACATCGCCAGGGCCATCGAGGTCTTCAGGAGGTACTGGATGAACTCTTCTCCTTCTCAGGTGAACGTGCTTCCCGACGAGAGCAAGATGCAATGCCCATGCCGTGCGCCTGCGTCGTGTCCTCTTCGGGGCGACACGTGCTGGTAACCGACGTATTCCTCGTCGTCCAGACCGCGTCCGGTCCTACGGCGCCGCCGTCCGCCTCGTTCGCGATCTCGGCGGATCGGCGATGGCCCGGGTGAGTTCCGCGAGACACTCGATGCGACGCCCCGCGGTGACACCCTGATCGTACTCGACCGGGACGGTTCGGCCACCCGCGTCACCTCGTCGTTGGGCTCCTTCGAGGAATCGCCACCCGCGACGGCGATAAGGGTGAACAACAAGCGCCGAATCACCGCGAGATCGGCGTGCGGGTCGCGCTCGGCGCGCCGACCAGGCGCGTCCTGCTGTCGATCTTCCGGCGGCCGCTGGCCCAGGTGGCGTTCGGGCTCGCGCTGGGCGG
>CBFGQV010000224.1:0-5195 GCA_965651045.1 uncultured bacterium | reverse complement strand
ACCCGGCGCTGCCGCCGGGCCGCCCTCCTGGCCTACTTCGGCGAGACGCTCGAGGGCGGCCGGTGCGGGAACTGCGACCGCTGCGGCGCGGGGCTTCGTGGGGGGTTCCGTGGATTCCGGGCACTTTGAGGTCCCCCGGGCTTGCCGTATCTTTCGTGCTTCCGCAGGGAAGCCCAACGATCCTCCGAGCTCATGGCCCGACCCGCCCCCCGGGGCTTCGGGCCCACCGGCATGCACCGATACCTCGAAGACCATCACCGAGCGCTCCAGGCGCGCGTTCGAGACTTCGCCGAGACGGCGATCGCCCCGGTCGCGCGCGAACTGGACGCCGAGTCGCGTTTTCCATGGGAGAACGTCAAGGAGATGGGCCGGATGGGGCTGCTGGGCGTGCCGGTGCCCAAGGAACTCGGCGGCATGGGGGCGGACTACCTGAGCTACATGCTGGTGGTCGAGGAACTCGCCAAGGTCGACGCGAGCCACGCCATCACGGTCTCGGCGCACACGACCCTCGGTACCTCGCCCATTCTGTCGTTCGGCACGGACGAGCAGAAACGCCGTTGGGTGCCGCCGCTCGCCCGGGGTGAGGTGCTGGGCGGGTTCGGCCTGACCGAACCGGGCGCGGGGTCCGACGCCGGAGGCACCCGGACGCGCGCGGTGCGCGAGAACGGCGGGTACCGCCTGAACGGCTCGAAGATCTTCATCACGCACGCCGGCGTGGGCGAGATCTTCACGGTCACCGCCGTGACGGACCCCGACGCGGGCACGCGAGGCATCACATCGTTCGTGGTCACCAAGCCCACGACCGACCTGGAGTCCGCCGCGAGGGTCGGCATGGGGCACCTGGACGATCTCGAGTTCGTCGAGGGGGTCCGGGCCGGCAAGAAGGAAGACAAGATGGGGTGGCGCGCGTCGGACACGCGCGAGCTGCTGCTCGAAGACGCCTGGGTGCCCGAGGCCCATCGGCTCGGGCGCGAGGGCGAGGGCTTCGTCAACTTCATGAAGACGCTCGACGCCGGCCGCATCGGCATCGCGGCGCTTTCGCTGGGTCTCGCCCAGGGCGCGTTCGAGACCGCGTTTCGGTACGTGAACGGCCGCGAGCAGTTCGGCCGGCCGGTGTACGACTTCCAGCAGGTCAGCTTCCCGCTCGCCGACATGGCCACGGACCTCGAGGCCGGTCGGCACCTGACCTATCACGCGGCCTGGCTGAAGGAACAGGGAAGGGCGTTCTCGAAAGAGGCCGCGATGGCGAAGTTGTTCTGTTCGGAGCTCGCGATGCGCGCGACGCTTCGAGCGATCCAGCTCATGGGGGGAGCCGGATACAGCGACGAGTACCCGGTGGAGCGCATGGCGCGCGACGCCAAGGTGTGTGAAATCGGAGAAGGAACCAGCGAGATCCAGCGTCTGGTCATCGGGCGGCACCTCGTGAAGGAGCTGCTGGACGACCGGAATCGGTGAGGCCGCGCCTCCGGTCCGCCGCGGCACCGCACGCCGTGGCGAACCGGGGGGACGAGCCAACGCCGAACGCACGGTGCGTGCGTGGTCGCGACATGAAGGCGTCGCCGCCGATCCGTCCGGGACACCGGTCCCCGACGGGTGCGGGTCGGCCTTCAGGTGGCAGCCGGGCGTGCCGGGGTCCCACTCTCAAGGAGATGAGTCGCATTGCGACGTGAAATTCTGGTCAGCGCCTCGCCCCAGGAGTCGTGGGTGGCGCTGCTCGAAGACAACCAGCTCGTCGAGATCATGTTCGATCGCCCCGACCAGGGCCGATCGGTAGGCGACATCTATCTCGGACGGGTCGAGGCGGTCCTGCCCGGCATCCAGGCGTCGTTCGTCGACATCGGCACGGAAAAGGCGGGCTTCCTGCACGCCTCGGACCTGCTCTACGACGAAGACGACGACGACGAGGGCGGCAACGGAAACGGAAACGGCGACGGCGGGGGCCGCCGCGGTCGGAGCAAGGGGCCGCCGATTCAGGACCAGCTCCGCAAGGGGCAGGAGATCCTGGTTCAGGTGACCAAGGAGCCCATCGGCACGAAGGGGCCCCGCCTCACGGCGCAGGTGTCGCTTCCGGGCCGCTTCCTGGTCTACATGCCCTTCTCCGACCACGTGGGCGTCAGCCGCAAGATCGACGACCGCGAAGAGCGCACGCGACTCCGGGCCATGGCCCGCGAGATCGTGCCCGAGGGCGCCGGTGGCATCATCGTTCGCACCGTCGGCGAAGAAGTGACCCGCGAGACCCTCGAGCGCGACTTCAAGCGCCTGCACGAAAACTGGAAGAAGATCCAGCGTCGCGCCCGGTCGAAGAAGGCGCCGTCGCTGGTGCACGGCGAGGCCAAGCTGATCAGCGGGGTGATTCGCGACCTCTTCTCCGACAAGTTCGACCGGCTGGTGGTCGACTCGAAGGAGATCCACAACGAGATCAAGCAGTACGTCTCGAACGTGGCCCCCGAACTGACCGACCGGCTCGAGCTCCACGACAAGCCCACGGCGCTCTTCGACGAGTACGGGGTCGAAGAAGCGATTCGCGAGGCGTTCGAGCGCAAGGTCGAGCTTCCGTCCGGTGGCTACATCATCATCGAGCCCACCGAGGCGCTCGTGTCGATCGACGTCAACACGGGCCGCTACACGGGCCGGAAGGACCCCGAGCACACGATTCTCAAGACGAACCTGGACGCGGCGCGCGAGGTGGCTCGCCAGCTCCGGCTGCGTGACATCGGGGGGATCATCGTCGTCGATTTCATCGACATGGAGTCGCAGCAGAACCGGGACCGCGTGCTGCACGAGCTGAGAAGCCACCTCGGCCGCGACCGCGCGCGGACCAAGGCGTTCGAGGTGTCCGGGCTCGGGCTCATCGAGATGACGCGGCAGCGCGTACGCCCGTCGCTCTTCCAGTCGCTCACGCGGCCCTGCGGGCATTGCGGCGGCACGGGCAGGCTCTACACGCCTCCGACCGTGCTCCGACGCATCGAGCGAAGCCTCGTCCGGGCGGGCGCGTCGGATCAGGACCGGCAGATCCAGGTTCGCGTGCACCCCGAGGTGTCGATCCACGTGCTCGAAGACGAGCCGGACTTCCTGAAGCGCCTCTCCCGCCGAACGGGCCTCAAGCTGACGCTGTCCGACGACCCGGTGCTCCGTGAAGACGAGTTCCGGCTGCTCTCGGGCCCGGCACACACCGACGTGACGGAGCGATACGTCGTACGTTGATCGCCTGCCTTGACCTGCCGTAGATCCCTGACCAAATTTACAGGCTCTACGTATCACAGCGGACCCCAAGCGGACTCCGACCATGTTCGCGGTATTTCAGACGGGTGGTAAACAGTTTCGGGCCGAGCCGGGCAGGCGCATTCGTGTGCCCTCGCTCGATGCCGAGCCCGGTGATTCGATCACCTTCGACCAGGTGCTCCTGGCGGCCGACGGCGACGACGTGAAGGTGGGTGCGCCCACCGTGTCCGGCGCGTCGGTCAGCGCGGAGATCCTCCGTCACGGACGCGACAAGAAGATCATCGTCTTCAAGCGGAAGCGCCGGAAGGGATACCGCAAGAAGCAGGGCCATCGGCAGGGCTTCACCGAGATCCGCGTGAACGAGGTGGTGGTCTAATGGCACATAAGAAGGGAGTAGGCTCGAGCCGCAACGGGCGCGACAGCAACCCGAAGCGCCTCGGCGTCAAGCGGGCCGGTGGCCAGCCGATCAAGGCCGGCGGCATCATCGTGCGCCAGCGCGGCACCAAGTTCCACCCGGGTCGCAACGTCATGCGCGGAGGCGACGACACGCTCTTCGCGACCATCGACGGCATCGTGACCTTCGAGACGTACCAGCGGCGCAAGGCGGTGTCGGTCTACCCCGCCGAGTAGTTCGCGCCGTCACATCGAGGTCCGCCCCGACCGGCATGCGGCGGGGCGGACCTTTTTGTGTGCAGCACGAGTACGAAGACCATTATCGTCCGAGCGGACGGCCCGCATGACCTCCACGGCCGCCGCACGCCCCGACGATGCCCCGCTCGACGCGCGGACGATGCCGCGCCGCGGTGGCACCCGACGGGCCGGTTTCCCACCTCCGCCGCCAGGCCTCCCGATTCCGCGCGACCGACAGGTCGGCGTGTGTCAGGGCGCCGCTGCGGGGGGCACGGATAGGAGGCCAACATGAACGATCCACGCGAGCACACGGGCACTCGAAGTCCGAAACGCTCACGTTCTTCCGATACGACCCCTCCGTCGACGCGCTCGCGGCGTCGCGTATGGGTCTTCGCGGCCGCACCCGTGGCCGCGCTCTCTCTCGGCGCCGCACTCCTGGTGCCGCTATCGCTCGACCCCGAGGCCGCGTCCGACGCCGACGTAACGGCGCTCCCCGCAGTCACCGAGGCCCCGCTCCCCCGCCTGCCGCTCGAAGTGAACGAGCGCGTGCGGTACTGGATGGAGCGCTTCCAGACTGACGAACGGTGGGGGTTCGAGCGCTTTCTCGCGCGTGAAGGGCTCTACGGATCGCTCATTCGCGAGAAACTGCGCGAACGGGGAATGCCCGAAGAGCTTCTCTATCTCGCCATGATCGAGTCGGGCTTCTCGGTGGGTGCGACCTCACAGGTGGCTGCCGTCGGGCTCTGGCAGTTCATGGGTCCGACCGCACGCCAGTACGGCCTCCGTGTCGACCAGTGGGTCGACGAGCGGCGTGATCCGGTCGAGGCGACCGACGCCGCCCTGGACTACCTGCAATGGCTCCACGACCGGTATGGCTCGTGGTACCTCGCGGCCGCCGCGTACAACGCCGGGCCGGGAAGGGTGGATCGTACGCTCCGCCGTCAGCGAGCCGGGGCGGCGGGTGCGGTCGACGAGGCGGACGGCGCGGGCGACGAGACCCTCTACTGGCAGGTGCAGCACGATCTGCCCCGCGAGACCCGCGAGCACATTCCGCGGCTGCTCGCGGCCACGATCCTCGCGCGCGATGCGGAGCGTATCGGCTTCGACGTCACGCCGGCCCGCCCCTACGTCTTCGACCGGGTCTTCGTGCCCGGCGGCACCTCGCTCTCGGTCGTTGCGAAGGCCGTGGGCGCGGACGTCGCGCTCGTGCGCGACCTCAACCCGCACCTGATTCGCGGGGTGACCCCGCCAGGCGGCTCGTACGCGCTGCGGGTGCCGGTAGGCAGCACGCACCAGGTGGTGGCTGCGCTGGGGCGGGGTCCCTGGAACTCGGGCCCGGTGCG
>CBFGQV010000223.1:0-5218 GCA_965651045.1 uncultured bacterium | reverse complement strand
GCGCTTCGGCGAGCGCGGCCACCTGGATCCGCTCGCCCTCCAAGTCGGCCACCCGCTCCTGCAGGCGGCCCGCCTGCCAGCTTCGCACGGCGAGCACCGGCCAGGTCACGACACCCACCGCCACGAGCAGAGCCGCGGCGGCCGCCGCGGCCTTGAGCCTCCGGAGCCGCCGCCGCCCGATGCGAAAGGTGCGGCTCGCGCCTCCGTCCTCCGGCACCACGATGATCGAGAGGCCCGGCTCACGAAGGGTCATGTCAGTCGACGACCTCGGAGGCCTCGACGCCGGTGACCAGCGCGAAGATGCGCTCGAAGTCCTCGGTGTCGTGGAAGGGCACCTCGATGACACCCTTCCCCTTCCCGCCGCGGCGAATCTGGACGCGCGTGCCGAGCCGCGAGCGGAGCGCCTCCTCCAGGGCCTTCACGAGAGGATCTCGAGCCGCCCCCCCGGCCGGAGGCTTCCGGCGACCCCCGCCGGCGCTCGACCCGGCTTCGCGCACGCGACGCTCGACCTCGCGGACCGACCAGCCTTCCTTTACGGCCTGCCGTGCGAGATCGCCGGCACGCACCGCGTCGTCGACGCCGAGGAGCGCCCGCGCGTGCCCCATGGAGAGCTCGCCCTCACGGAGCATCTTGCGTATGGAGACCGGCAGTCTGAGCAGCCGAAGGCAGTTGGCGACCGTCGAACGCTCCTTGCCGACCGCCCGGGCGACCTCTTCCTGGGTCATGTCGAAACGGTCGAGAAGTGCCTGGTACCCCTCGGCCTCTTCGAGCGGATTGAGCTGCTCGCGTTGCAGGTTCTCGACGAGCGCGAGCACCAGCAGGGCTTCGTCGTCGACCTCCCGGACGAGCACGGGCACATCGTTCCACCCGAGTGCCTGGACGGACCGGAAACGGCGCTCACCCGCGACGAGCTCATACCGCCCGTCGGTGGTTGGCGAGGGTCGCACCACGAGGGGTTGTAGGAGTCCATTCTCACGAATGCTCGCCTGGAGCTCGGCGAGTTCGGTGTCGGAGAACTCCTGGCGAGGCTGCAAGGGGTTCGGCACGACCGCACGCACCGGCACCTTTCGTACGTCGCCGGCGTCGGACGGCGCTTCGAGGTAGTCGCCCAGAAGCGCGCCGAGACCCCGCCCGAGACGGTCCTTCCGTGGCCGGTTCATGCGGACTCCGCCCGAGCGGGACGCCGGTTCGCGCGTATGACTTCCTTGGCGAGCGCCAGGTAGCTCTGCGCGCCGGCGGAGAGCACGTCATAGTGCACGATCGGCTGCCCGAAGCTCGGTGCCTCTGCGAGGCGAACGTTCCGCGGAATCGTGGTCTCGTAGACCTTCTCGCCGAAGTACTCGTGCGCCTCGTCGGCGACCTGCTTGGAAAGGTTCAGCCGCCGGTCGTACATGGTCAGGAGTACCCCCTCGATCTCGAGCCGCGGATTGAGGCCCTTCTGCACGAGACGGACGGTATTGAGAAGCTGGCTCAGCCCCTCCAGGGCGTAGAACTCGCACTGGATCGGAATGAGCACCGAGTCTGCGGCGGTCAGGGTATTGAGCGTGAGCAGACCCAGCGAGGGTGGGCAATCGACCAGAATGAAGTCGTATTGCTCGCGAACCGGCTCGAGCGCCGCACGAAGCACGCTCTCGCGATCGCCCGCCCCGACGAGTTCGATCTCGGCGCCGACGAGGTCACGGGTCGAGGGCAGCAGGTCCAGGGTATCGAAATGCACGCTCCGGGCGATGCACTCCTCGACCGGGCGTTTGTCGACCAGGACGTCGTAGACCGTCGGGCGCTCTTCGCGGTTCTCGAGACCCAGACCCGAGGTCGCGTTACCCTGCGGGTCGATGTCGACGACGAGCGTGCGCTGCTCCGCGACGGCCAGCGACGCACCGAGGTTGATGGCCGTGGTGGTCTTGCCCACGCCGCCCTTCTGATTGGCGATGGCGATGACGCGCGACATGGAGCTCCCGAGTGAAGGAGGGGCTTGCCGGATCCGGCCGGGTTGAGAATATACCCCTGGGTGCGAACCCGGTAAAGCGAACGCCACGGTTGACGGACGAGGCCGGCATCTCGCACAATCGGCAGGGCAACCACCCCCACGCAGGTCCACGGAGGTCCCATGAGGCCCGCTCTCGTCGCATTCTGCCGCACAACACGCCCCGCTCCGCTCTTCCGTGCCCTCGTTCTGGCCTCGGCGCTGACGCTTCTCGCCTGTGGCGACGACGACGGAGTCTCGCCGAACCCCGACATCGCCTTCCTGGTCGGCGACTGGAGCGCCGAGCGCTTCGAGGTGACCCCCGCCGACGGCGCGGCGGAGTCGGTGGACCTCGTCACGGACCTCGGCGCGACCTTCTCACTGAACGTGCAGCCCTCGGGGCAGTACACCGCATCGCTGGCGCTTCCGGGGCTCGCGCCGGTGCCCGAGATCGGCATCATCGACGTCGAGGGCAATGAACTGGTCCTGACCCGCACGACCCCGCCCCCGACCACCGTGAGCCGGGCCACCTACACGCGCCCGACGGACGGCCGGGTGATCTTCACCGGCCCGTCACGGTTCGACCTCGACGGGAACGGCGAGCCCGAGGAGATCACCGTCGAAGTCGAGATCGTCCGTCAGTAAGCAGCATGTTCCACGTGGAACAGCCGCGTCCGCGACGAGAGATGTTCCACGTGGAACACCCATCATCCTGGGTCGAGAGGCTACTCCGCCCGGAGCGCTCGCAGCTCCACCAGGAGGTTCTGCAGATCGGCCGGCGACACCCCGGGAATGCGTCCGGCCTGCCCGAGGTCGGCCGGGCGCACCCTCGAGAGTTTCTCCCTCGCTTCGGCGCTGAGCGTCTCCATCGCCTCATAGGGCAGATCTTCGGCAAGCCGGACGTCGGCCTTCGCTCGCAGGCGCTCGGCCCGCTCACGCTCCCGCGCGACGTACCCTTCGTACTTCAGCTCGACTTCGACAGCGGCGAGCGCCCCCGCAGGCGAAGGCGCCTCGCTCTCCGCGTCCGCGTCCTTCGCGAACGACCAGAGCGTCTCTGCCGGCACCTCGGGGCGCCGCACCAGCTCGACGGCCCGGACCGGCTCGGTGATGGCGCTGCTCGACAGCGACGCGAGCGCCCCGTTCACCGCGTCCGGGTGCAGCGTCGTCTCCACGAACCAGCGACGTACCCGATCTTCGGTTTCTATTCGGTTCCGCAGCCTGGCCTGCTGAGCCGGCGTGAGCACCCCGAGCTCGTCTGCACGTAAGCCTAAGCGCCGCAAGGCATTGTCCTGTCGGAGCAGGAGGCGGTACTCGGCCCTCGACGTGAACAGACGGTACGGCTCGTCGACGCCCCGCGTAACTAGGTCGTCGATCAGGACACCGAGGTAGGCCTCGTCACGGCGCAGCACGAGCGGAGCCCGCCCCTGCACCGCGAACGCCGCGTTGAGGCCGGCCATGACACCCTGCCCCGCGGCCTCTTCGTAGCCGGTCGTACCGTTGATCTGCCCCGCGAAGAAGAGACCTGCAACCCCCCGCACCTCGAGCGTGCGACGGAGCTGGTGCGGCGGAAAGTAGTCGTACTCGATCGCGTACCCGGGCCGCGTGATGCGCGCCTGTTCGAGCCCCGGCACCGTTCGAAGGAATGCCACCTGCACATCGACCGGAAGCGAGGTGGAGAGGCCGTTCACATAGAGCTCCTCCGTGTCGAGCCCCTCGGGCTCGAGAAACACCTGGTGCCGGGGCGCGTCCGGAAAGCGCACGACCTTGTCTTCGATCGACGGACAATACCGGGGCCCGCGTCCAGCGATCTCGCCCCCGTAGAGCGCGCTGCGCTCGAGGTTCTCGGAGACCACGCGTCGAAGGCCTTCGCCGGTCCAGGTGATCCAGCAGGGTCGCTGTTCGGGGATCTTCTCGTCGTGATAGAACGAGAACCGGAAGTCCTCCGGGTCGCCGTCCTGCCGCTCGAGCGCGTCGAGGTCGACGGTGCGGCCGTCCACCCTCGGAGGCGTCCCCGTCTTGAAGCGCCCGATCTCGAGACCGAGCGACTCGAGCGCCGTCGCGAGCGCCACCGACGGGGCCTCGCCCGCCCGGCCGGCACCCACGCCGGGGCCCTGTCCCATGTGAATGCGACCGCGCAGGAAGGTGCCCGCGGTCACCACCACCGCCCGGGCCCGAACCTCGACCCCGCTCCGCAGCAGCACTCCTCGCGCGGCACCGTCTTCGAGCACGAGCCCGTCGACCATGTCCTGATAGAGGTCCAGCCCCGGTGTCGCTTCGAGCACCCGGCGGACGGCGATCGGATAGAGCGACCGGTCGCACTGGGCGCGCGGACTCCAGACCGCGGGCCCCCGCGAGCGGTTCAGCATGCGGAACTGGATTCGTGATGCGTCGGTGGCGCGACCCATCACGCCCCCGAGGGCGTCGACCTCGCGCGCCACGACCCCCTTGGCGACGCCCCCGATCGCCGGATTGCAGCTCATCTGGCCGATCCGGCCCAGGTCGGGCGTCACCAGGAGCGTGCGGGCGCCCGCGCGCGCCGACGCCGAGGCCGCCTCGCTCCCGGCGTGTCCACCACCCACCACCACCACGTCGTACGTCAACGTCATCGCCCTACCGGCTCCGTTCGATCGTGAACCCCCCGGACCCGAACTCCGGGCCGGTCCCTGCGGCGGTGGACTCCACCTCGTCCACCCGCTCGACGCGCGCCGCGGGTGGCCCTTCGCTCAACCAGCCACGGAACGCCCTCACCGTCTCGGGGCGGCCCATCACGCGGACCTCGACCGCGCCGTCGCGGCGGTTCCAAACCGCGCCCGCGAGGCCGAGCTCGTCGGCCCGCCGCTTGGTCGCCCACCGGAATCCGACGCCCTGAACGTGCCCACGGATCACAAACGCCGCCGACACGGTGCCCTTCGGTGCGTCGGACCCTTCATGCTTCATGAGGGCTCTCCATTCGGCCTTTCACTTTCCGATGCAGAAATCCCGGAAGAGGCGGTCCAGCACCTCGTCCGTCGTCACGACGCCGAGCGTGTCCTCGAGCGCCGACTCGGCCGAACGGAGGTGCGCGGCCGCCACCTCGGCGGGCACCCCCGCGTCGAGTGCACGGACGAAGGCACCGACCTCGTCTCGCCCGCGCTCGATCGCCGCGCGCTGGCGGGCGCTCGTGAGCACCGGAGCCTCGTCGGCTGCTGCCGAGAGCCCACGGTACACCGTGGCTCCGAGCCGCGCGCGCAGGTCGTCGAGGCCGTCGCCGGTCTC
>CBFGQV010000222.1:0-5224 GCA_965651045.1 uncultured bacterium | reverse complement strand
CGGAAGTACGTCGTGTCGAGCACGCTCGAGGCGGTGGACTGGAACGCCGAGCTCGTGGTGGGCGAGCTGGGCGACGCCATGCGGCGGCTCAAGGCGGAGCCCGGAGGGGGATTGCTCACCGGCGGCCTCACCCTGCCGCTGGCGCTCGCCCGGCTCGACCTGATCGACGAGTACGAGTTCGTGGTGCACCCCCGCATCGCGGGGCACGGCCCGACGCCGTTCGCGACGCTGTCGAAGGCCGTCGACCTGCGGCCCACCGGCCGCACCGAGCTGCCGTCGGGGGCGGTGGCGATGCGGTACGAGCCGGTGCGGTAGCTTCGCAGCCAAGCGGGAGCGGCGTGATCCGGCGATGGACGCGCCGCCTCGCCCTCTGGCGCCCGGCCCAGGGGCGCTCCAGCTTGGCCGCAGGTGCTCCCACTCCACCTACGGCCCCCGCTCGCCATGCCCGCTCGACGCCGCGCCGCCCCGCCGATCCTGGCCATACTCCTGGCCGCGTGTGGTGGCGAGGACGGGCCCACCGACACCACCGATTCCGGCCGCGACCCCGTCCGGCTCGCGTTCCTCACGGCGCCGGACGAGGCCATGGCGGGTAGGGCGATGTCGCCGATCGAGGTGGCGGTCACGGACGCCGACGGCGCCACGGTTTCCTCCACGGTGCCGGTCACGCTGGCGCTGGCCGACGGATCGGGCAGCGCGGGCGCCACGCTGGGTGGCACACTCACCCGAAACGCCGTGGCCGGGGTCGCCCGGTTCGACGACGTGACCGTGGACCGCGCGGGCGCGGGCTACAGGCTCACGGCCGCGGCCGGCGGCCTGACCTCGGCGACGAGTCCGGTCTTCGACGCCTCGCCGCTCGTCCGCGCCACGGCGGGGGCCGGCCAGAAGGGGCTCGCCGGGCATCGGCTGGCCGACTCCATCGTGGTCACGGTGGAGGACCCCGTGGGAACGGCGCTGCCGGGCGTTTCGGTGACCTGGACCGCGTCGGCTGGCGAGGTCTCCGCGGCGGCGGCCACGACCCGCGACGACGGCACCGCGCGGGTCGCATGGCGGCTGGGTTCGGGGGCGCAGACGCTCAACGCGTCGCACGGCGGGGGGTCGGCGGCCATCGCCGCGACCGCCCTCGGTGCCGGGTCGTGCACCCTCACGCCCTCGGCGGGCGTCATGAACAGCGGCTTCGCGCCCCTCGACACGCTGCGCATTCGCCCCGCCACCCGGACTCTTCGGGTGGCCGCCCTCTTCATCGACTTCCCCGACCTGCCGGCGACCCGCAGCATCGCCCAGATGCAGAGCGACATCATCGAGCCCGCGCTCGAGCTCCTCGCCGCCACGACCGACGGCGTGATCGACCTCGAGGTGCTGCCGCTCGCCCAGTGGGTTCGCATGCCGGAGAACGCGGCCGACTTCCGGTGGAACGACTTCCTGACCCATCGGGACTACATCGACTCCGTGCTCGCCCGGGTCGACCAGGACTACGACTTCGACGGCATCGACGCCGTCTGGATCTTCCGGCCGTCGCGCTTCGACGCGCAGGTGATCTCCGGGGTGATGAACCTGTCGAAAGACGACGCCTGGGCGCTTCCGCTCCGCGACGGCCACGAGGTACGCAACTTCATCACGTTCGGGGGCGATGTGCACCTGCTGGACGTGTACCCGCACTGGCCCCGGTACGGGGTCCACATCGTCGCCCACGAGACGGGGCACATCTACGGCCTTCCCGACCTCTACGCCTACGAGTACGACGACGCCGAAGACGGAATCCGCTACACCGGCGGCTGGTCCTTCATGGGGTGGGTCGCGCCAGGCACCGCGTGGTTCGCCGCCGAGCGCCTGTACGTCGGTGCCATGCCCGAGCAGGACGCGCTCTGCCCGCCCGCGTCTCCGTTCGGCGCCGTCGTGCGGCTGAGCCCCATCACCGCGACCTCGGGGCTGCGGGCGTTGGGGCTGCGAGAGTCGGGCGCACGAATGCACTTCGTCGAGGTGCGCCGGCGCCTCGGCATCGACCAGGACCTCTGCGCCACCGGGCTTCTGGCCTACGAGGCCGACGCCGACGCCGCGGGGGGCCACGGCCCGATCCGCGTTCGAGAGGGCCACGCGAGCCCCGCCGGCGACGAGCGTGACCGCTGCGGGCCGCTATGGAACGCGCCGTTCCAGGTAGGAGACGTCGTCGAACTCGACAGCCCGGACACCACCATCGAACTGTTGGAAGAGGGCGCGGACGGGTCCATGCTGCTCCGGGTGGTCAGGGGCGCTTGAGTAAGACAATTGTCCTTACTATTGTAAGGCCATGAGTAAGGTCACCAGCAAGCGGCAGGTTACGATCCCCAAGAGCCTGGCCGATCGATACGGCATCTCGGCGGGTGACGAGATCAGGTGGGTTGCGGCGGGCGACGAGATCCGGGTGCTTCCGGCCGGAGCCTCACCCGCCCGCCGTCTCACGGCCGACGATCGCCTCGAACTGTTCGACCGTGCCACCGCGCGACGCGACGCGCGCGCGCTCTCCGGCGCGCCGACGCCCGGCACCGACCGCGGGTGGACCCGCGACGAGCTTCACGATCGTGGCCGCACTCGTTGACACGAACGTTCTGGTCTACCGCTTCGACGGACGCTTTCCCGAGAAGCAGGCCGCGGCGGACGCGTTGCTGCGGAAGGGCGTCGCGAACGACACGGTGCGCATCGCCCACCAGGCCGTTCTCGAGTTCGTCGCCGCCACCACCCGGCCGCAGCGTGACGGATCGACGATTCTGCCCCCCGACGTCGCCCGCCTCGAAGCCGAAGACCTGCTGCGGCAGTTCGAGGTCCTGCACCCCGACGACCGTGTGGTTCGTGCGGCGCTTCAGGGCATGGCTGCCTACGGCCTCTCGCTCTGGGACGCGCACATGTGGGCGTACGCCGAGGTGCACGAGCTGGGTGTCCTGTACTCGGAGGACTTCCAGCACGAGCGTTGGTACGGTGGCGTGGTGGTCGTCGACCCGTTCCGCTAGGCGCCTCTACAGGGTCCCGACCCGAACGAGCTTCTGCACGCGCCGCCCGTTGTTGACCTCCGTCGTGTAGATGTTGCCGTCGGAGTCCACGGCAATCGAGTGCAGCCAGGTGAACTCACCCGCGTAGCGCCCGTTGCGGCCGAAGACGGCGAGCGGCTCATGGGTCTCGGCCAGTGTGACCCAGATCTGCCCGTTCGCCATGTCGGCGACGTAGAGATAGGTCCCGTCCGGCGACAGCGCGACGTCCGTGGCGGTGCCGGTGAAGCCGGTCGTGGGCGCAAACGCGATCGTCTCCACGAACTCGATCTCGCCGGCGTTGTCGCGGAAGAGCTGCAAGCGGTTGTTCGGCCGGTCGCAGACGTAGATCAGGTTCTCACTCGTCTTGAGAATGCAGTGCGTCGGGTTCGCGAAGGTCGGAGCCTCGGGGCTGCGGGCCTGGCCCTGCGCCGGCGATGCGGGCTCGTTTCCAAAGGCGCCCCAATAGCGCGTGAACTCGCCCGTCTCGACGTCGAAGCCGAATATGCGGTTGTTCTGATATCCGTCTGCGACCAGGACCTCTCCGGTCTCGACGTCGTGCACGAGGTCGGCGGGTCGACCGAGCGTCTCGGTGTCGAGATTGCCGCCGGTCTGCTCGCGCAGGCCGAACTGGCTCATGTACTCGCCGTCCATGGTATAGCGCTGCACCGTGTGGTCACCCCCACCGTTTCCGGCGATCCACACCGTCTGCGCCTCGTCGATGTAGATACCGTGCATCGAAGTCGGCCACTGATTGACGCCGTCGATGTCGGGCGCGTGCTCGGGCCCGCCCCACGCGGCCAGAACCTCACCGGTCGGACTGAACTGGATCACCGGCGGGGCGGCGCGGCAGCAGGCCGCCAGCGGCGGATCCTGCTCGAGTCCAAGCTCGGTCGCATCGAGCGAGCCCGGACGATGCACGATCCAGACGTTGTCGTTGGCGTCGACGGCAACGCCGGAAACCTGGCCGATGATCCAGTCGCTCGGCAGCTCGGGCCACGCGGCGTCGACCTCGAAGCGAGGGACCGAGCCGGCGGCGCTCTCGGAGAGAATCTGCGTGTGAAGAGGGACCAGCGCCGAGCCCGAGCTCGCCGCGGCGCTCGACCCCGGGTCCGCACCCGGGCTGTCCGCGCAGGCGCCCACACCCAGCAGCAGAGCGAACGATGCGGTACACACCCGCCGCATGGACCCCCGTCCAGAGCTTATCCGCATGCTTGGTACTCCTCGGTGTTCGGGTTCTCGATGGATAACGGAGCATCAACGGACCCACACAGTCGGTCACTCGGCCCGACACCGCAACTCAGCGACGGCGAGTTCCTGGCTCGCCGCAGAGTCGATCTCGTGAATGCGAAGGCAAGGTAGGACGGGCGTTCTTGAGGGTGCAATGGCGGAGGCGCGGGGGCCCCGAGAGGGGCGGCTACGGGCAGTCGACGGGAGGGAGGGCTCGGGCACGCCCGAGCCGAGAATGTCGAGGGCGGGGCCATGGCTGACGGCCCGGCCGGGCCGGGCCGGGCCGGGCTACACCGCTGGCGCGAACAGGGCCGCGGCGAGCATGCCGCACAAGGCGCGCACGGAGTTCCAGGGCGTCCACCGGTGTAGGACGCTCGCGCAATCGAGGCACCGGTGACGCGTAGGTCCTTCAGAACGGCTGTTCCGTCACATCTCGACACGCAGGCCAGCGACGACAGGAGACACGATGCGGTATGCGGTGATGGCGATGATGGCCTGGACCCTTCACACGCCCGCCGGCGCCGCCGTGGTGCGCCCGGCGGCGATGCCGCCCGACACCGCGGCCGTTCACGAACTCTGGCGGGCGATCGATCACCATTGGAACGCCCGTGACCCCCAGAGCTTCGCCGCCCTCTACACCGAGAACGCGAGCTTCATCTTCGTGGACCGCCGCGACACGCTCTCAGGGCGCGCGGCGATTCTCGAGCGCTTCGAGGCCGAGTTTCCGGCGATGGCTCCCGACCTCAGGCACCGATCGACCCCGGGGCCGATTCGTGAGGCCGGCGCCGGCGTGCTCGCCATGGACGGCACCGTCGAGATTCTTCGCGTGGCAGATGCCACCCGAGGCGACGTCGAATTGCTCCGGACGTTCGCGATCTTCGCGCTGATGCGCCCCGATTCGGGGGCACTTAGAATCGATGTACTCCGGGTCTACGAGATCGACTGATCACCCCCGCCGCGGCACCGCGCGAATCTGGACCATGCCGCCCTCGTACGTG
>CBFGQV010000221.1:0-5241 GCA_965651045.1 uncultured bacterium | reverse complement strand
GGTTCGAACCGGCCCGGATTCGGCAAAGCCGAAGACGGTGCCTACGCCCGCCTGCACCCCTCCACGATCTCTTCCTGCGCCTTCGCCGGATCGTCGATCGTCTCGAAGAACTCGGCGATGTAGCCGAGCGCTTCGGCTTGGCGGTCTTCGTCGAGACCGGGAATCCCCCGGACCTCGGCTTCGAGCGCCTCTCTGTTCGCACGAAAGTGCTCGAAGAGCGCCGGATAGTCGATGTCGTACCGGCAGGGCTCGCGGTAGGCGCGCTGACGCACCGTTCGCAGGCCGAGGGTCGAATCGGGGCGCGCGTACGAGGCGTTCACCAGGCCGGACCAGTCGAAGTCGTAGGGCACCGGAATGATGTCGGCGGGCGTGCGCACGAGCACCGTGTTGTGGTGCTGCGCCATGGACCAGTCGGTGTTGCCGATCATGTACTGGAAGAGCGATACGAGCGCCGTGTTCCGACCCCGGAAGTCGCGCACCGGCACTTCGACGCTCTCGTCCATGACCTCGCCGCCGAGCCGTTCGGCGAGGTGGTCGTCGTCCTCGATCAGGAATCCCCACTGTTCGTGAGGCTGCTCGCGCCGTGAGAGATCGACGTACGTGACGCGGGCCAGACGCACCCGGAAGCTGCGCTCGGTCAAACGGTTGAGCAGTCGGTAGGCGAGATACTCTTCGAGCGTGTTGGTCTGGTTCTCTTCGCGCGCGCGACAGTGCGTGACGAGCTTGAGCTTGTCCTGCCCCTCGAGCACGGTGCCTTCGACGGCGCTCTTGGGCACGTTCAGTCGGAGCGGCGGAAACTCGCAGATGCTCGACCGGAGCCGGGTACGCCCGCGGGTGCGGATCTTGAGGGGCACCGACGCGCCATCGGCGTCGGGCAGCGTCAGGAACCCTTCGCGCTCTTCGCTCTCCTGGCTCCGGTCCCGCCGGAGCTGCTGAAAGTCCGCGGCGACGGTCAGGCGCAGCGGCTCGTCGCTCGCGAAGAGCGGGGGTGTCGGCGCCTCCTGCGCCCCGGCCGTGCCGGGTTGCGCGAGGGTCGCGGCCGCCAGGAACACGAGCGATCGCCGCATGAATGTGCGCTCCTGTCGTCGAGGGTCCGCGAACAAGGTACGTTGCGAGACGTACGAATGAGAAGGATTTTCTGTTTCCACTTCGCCCCCCCCACACCCTGGCTCCGTGACGACCGGTCTTCGAAGGTTCGCTGGCCCCCTCGCCGTGTCGGCGTGCGCGCTGTCGTTCGGGTGTGCGCGCGGGGGAGCCGTTGCCGACGCGCCGCCCCCGCCGCCGCCGCTCGATCCGCCGAGGCTGGCGGTCCTGCTCGTCGTGGACCAGCTCCCGACGTACCTCGTCGACCGATACCGCGACCTCTTCGAGGGCGGCCTGCTGCGGCTGCTCGACGGCGGACTCGTGTACCCGCAGACCACGCACGACCACGCCATGACGGAGACCGCGCCGGGGCACGCCACGCTGGCCACGGGCACCCACCCGTCGCGTCACGGCGTCGTGGGCAACCACTGGTACGAACAGGACCCCGAGGGCGAATGGCGGTCGGTGGTCAACGTGGCGGACGTGCGCACGCGGGTGGCCGGGGCCCCCACCGTCGGCGGCGTGTCGCCGCTCGCGCTTCGACGCGACGGGCTGGCCGATTGGTTGCTCGCTGCCGAACCGCTCGCGCGCGTGGTCTCCATCAGCGGAAAGGACCGCGCGGCCGTCCTGCTCGGCGGCCGGGGCGGCGGGTCGGTGGTGTGGTTCGAGGCGCAGCTGGGGCGGTTCGCCACCTCGACCCACTACACGTCGTTCAACCCCGGATGGCTGCGCTCCTACAACGGCGGTGCCCTGCGGGACCACGAGGCGGACACCGTCTGGTCGAGCGCGGTGCCCGACGCATGGCGCACGCGCTCCCGCCCCGACACCGCCGCGTACGAAGGCGACGGCGTGCTGACCGCGTTCCCGCACAGGTACGCAGAGGCGCGGCTCCGCGACCCGGGGCTCGACTTCTGGACCTGGTGGGCCGGCACGCCCTTCCTCGACCGCGCTACCCTCGACCTCGCCCGCGCGGCCGTCGAGGCCGAACGGCTCGGTCAGGACGACGTGCCCGACTTGCTCGCCCTGTCGCTCTCGCAGACCGACCGCGTCGGCCACGCCTACGGGCCCGGCAGCCGCGAGCAGCTCGACAACCTGCTCCGTCTCGACGCGGAACTCGGCCGCTTCTTCACCTGGCTCGACGAGCAGGTCGGGCGGAACCGCTGGGTGGTCGCGTTCACCTCCGACCACGGCGTGCTCGAGATTCCCGAGGCCCGCCGCGAGCAGGGGCTGCCCGGGCTCCGGCTCCGGCCCGACTCGGTCGAGACCCTCCAGCGGGTGGTGGACCGGCTGACCGGTGAAGCGGACGGCGATCTGGAACGCATCGCGCGCCCCCTCGCGAACGCGATCGTCGAAGAGGTGCCGTGGATCGCTCGCGCATGGAGCGCCGAAGAGCTCGCCGGCATGCAGGTCACGGTCGATTCGTTCGCGGTACTCGAGCGCAACTCGCTCCACGCCGGGCGCCCGCAGGGGCTCTTGTCCCGTGCCGGCGTGCTGCTCCACTACCAGCCCTTCACGCTCGGGTGGAGTTACGAGCGCGGCACCGGCCACGGATCGCCCTACCTCTACGACCGCCAGGTGCCCCTCGTCTTCCTGGGCGAAGGCATCGTGCCGCGCGTGGACTCCGCGCGCGCCTCGGCGGTCGACGTGGCTCCCACCCTCGCGCGCCTTCTGGGGATTTCCTTTCCCGACGATCTCGACGGGCAGGCGCGCCGGGTGCGCTGACGCTGATCAGCTCCGCTTGGCCAGCCCGCGCAGCGACCGGAATTCGGCGCCCGCGACCGGGGGATCGCCGATGCGCCGGAGCGCGTCGAGCAGCGCGCCCGGGCGGTAGTGTTCCTTCAGCCGGACCAGATACTCGAGCACCGTAACGCCGTCGTTCGACGGCAGGATCTCGGCGAGGCTCCAACGAATCGCCATCTCTTCGAGGAAGGGCTCGACCGCCTCCTGCCCCGGTCCTGCCGCGGTCGTGTACACGATCAGCAGCGCGTAGTGCTTGCGCTCCTTCGAGGTATCGGACTCGGCGTCCAGATAGCGGTGCGTGCGCGCCATGCGGTCCGCGACCTCCTTGAGTTCGCGTGGCGCCAGCGCGGCGGCGAGGCGGGGATCCCCGAACGAGAACGCACCTTTGCGCGAATCGGGTCCGGCGAGCGCGTCGGCGAGCCCGAGCCCGCCGGTCCTGTGCATCTGGTCGGCGTAGATGTTGCCGAAATTCATGCGCCAGAGCACCAGGTTGACCACGTTGAAGACGAAGGAGAGCGCGGCGGCCACGCCGAGCGCCTGGACCCCCGAGGCGAGTCCCACGCCGATCGCGAGGAACACGTAGACCGCGTCTTTGGTGTCGTCGAGCGTCGTCCGGAAGCGCACCGCCGCGACGATGCCGGCGAGGCTGAACGCGAGCGCCAGGCTGCCCTTCACGATCAGCACGATGCCGGTGACCGCGATGGGCAGAATGAGCAGCGTGTGCACCACCGACTCGTCGTAGCCGTACGCGCGCTTGATGACGATGTAGGTCCAGGCCACCGGAATCATGAAGACGAGGGTGGCGAGCAGCGACGTCACCGCCACGATCATTCCCGGCCATCCGGTCGGCGTGGCGGCATCGATGCCCACGCCGGGCGAGTCGAGCGCCGAGGTGAGCTCGTTCGCCACCTGCGGCAGCTCGCCCAGCGCGATCAGCGACCAGAGCTCCGGAGTTCGCCAGAGCAGGAGCCCCACGGCGACCGTGAGCACCAGGTAGTAGAAGCCGATCAGGAGGAGCGACCGGCCGCTCGAAGCCGGACGGGAATTCCCCCCTTTGCTCATCCGTACCGCTCCATCAGGTCGTCGTCGTAGGCGTCGGCCTGTTCGCTCGTCCAGAGAATCAGGTCGAGCACCTCGCCCGGGTCGAGGTCGGTCAGGGGCCGGCCCGCCGTGAGCGAGACCACGCCGTCGTCGGAGAGCGAGAACGACGCCCGCCCGCGGAAGGCGTGGTTCAGGTTGAGCAGCTCGGTGAAGAGCGCCTCGCGCGTGCCCCGTTCGGCGCCCGGCAGCTCCATGACGCGCAGCCGAACCACGAGCAGGAGCTCGTCGGGTTCGTCGGGCGTCGGCTCGATGCTGACGTACCCAACGGCCGAGCCCCGCCGCAGGGGCTCGCGGAAGCCCACCGCCGTCTTCCAGTCGCCGAGTTCGTCGACGATGCGGCCTGCCAGCTCCAGGAGCGAAGGGGTATCGGGCATGGCGCCAGTATCGGCGTTTCGGGCACGTTCAACAAGCCCGTTCCATCGGGGCGGGCCAGGGTTGACACCCTTTTGGGCCCCGGGTATGTTAGGGGCCCTGTTGCGGGGTGGAGCAGTCTGGTAGCTCGTCGGGCTCATAACCCGAAGGTCGCGGGTTCGAATCCCGCCCCCGCTATGTGGTCGGAGCGCCGCCCTCACCCGGCGGCGTTTCCAATGTTGGAGGGTCACGTTCCGCGTGACCAGGCCGGAGGGACCGAGAGAATGCCGACGTCCACGAACCAGCGACCGACGAGCCGTGCGCGCACGGACGCCTCGCAGGCGCGTGGATTCACGATGGCCGACACGTGGTCTAGCCAGCAGCGGGCGGGAGGGGAGCCCCGGTAACGAGACGCCGGCGTTTCCCTGGAGTCCCCGCCCGAGCCGAGACACGGCCGGGCGGTTTTGTTTTCGGCCAGGTAGCTCAGTTGGTAGAGCACACGACTGAAAATCGTGGTGTCGGCGGTTCGATTCCGCCCCTGGCCATGCGAAGGCGAGTGGCGCTGCCCCGGGGCGGCACCAGAGGTCCGTAGCTCAACTGGTAGAGCACCGGTCTCCAAAACCGGCGGTTGGGGGTTCGAGTCCCTCCGGGCCTGTACCTCGGTCGGAGCGTGGTTGTCCCGGCCCCCATCGTCTAACGGCTAGGACTCCACTCTTTCAAGGTGGCGGTCGGGGTTCGATTCCCCGTGGGGGCATGGTAGTCGAAGGTGCGGTACGCAGGTGCAGGTGCAGGACCAAGGGGCTGTAGCTCAGTCGGTTAGAGTGCCGGTCTGTCACACCGGAGGCCGCGGGTTCGAGTCCCGTCAGCCCCGCTGAGCGGATGATTGACAATCGAGGGTCGGGGTTCTGTGCTGGGGCTGTAGCTCAGTTGGGAGAGCGCCTGAATGGCATTCAGGAGGTCAGGGGT
>CBFGQV010000220.1:0-5251 GCA_965651045.1 uncultured bacterium | reverse complement strand
GGCCAGGGAATCCAGGTGAAGCGTTGGACCAGTCCGTCCAGGCGCGAGAGGGCCCAATTGCGATCGCGCGGGACCGGCTCGAACACGAACCCACCGCGGCCGTCCGCGGCCGGGTGCCCGGCCCAGCGCCACTGGTCGGGGTGCCGGTCCCAGTCGCCGACCAGCGCATCCATGAGGCGGGCGCGCAGAAACGCGCGCGCGTCGACGCGATCGCCGGCGTCTTCTTCGAGACGCTCGAAGAGCCGGTCCGTGCCGATCACCCTCTGCGAGCCGGCGAACCCGGGGGCGTCGCCCTCGCCCTCGTCGGGGCGTACCTCCATCCAACCGAGCATGCCCCGGAACGCGTCGCGGTGTTCGCCGAGACGGACGTCGTCGGGCAGGACCACGAGGGTCGGTCGCGGGTGGAGGACCCCGGCGGCCTCGAGAAGCGCGTCGACGACCATGGCCGCGAGCGGAAAGAGGTGCCCGATCTGGTCCTGGAGCACCCGCGCCGCGAGCGTTTCGCGCAGCACCGGATCGAGCGTACGCGCGGCGTCCTTGTCGATCGAGCGGAAGCGCCATTCCTGACCGTCCGCGCCGTCGAAGACGAGCGAGCGCGTCTGAAGCCCGCCGCCCGTGCCCGTGAGCGTGAGTCCGCCCGCGAAGCGGTCGAGATCCAGGACCGGGGCCGGAACCGGAATCGCCCAGAGCGCGCGGTGTCCGGAGCCCAGACCCCAGCGGTGCAGGGGGCCCGCGTCGTACCGGCCGAACGGCGTCGCGAGTACGGTATCGCCCGGAATCAGGGGGCCGGCGAGTTGCGGAGGCACCGGGGCGCCGGGCACCTGGAGGGCGAGGGCGGGGCTCGTGAACCAGCCCAAGGTGAAGGCCGAGATCACGAACGCGCGGGTCACGGCCTCGGCCCGCCGCCGTAGAGGTGCAGCGAGCCGGCCCCGCCCCCGCCCTCGTCGGCGAGGTAGAGCGTGCCCCGGTCGGGCGAGAGCGCGAGGCCCTCGGCCTGGGGGTGGCGTCGACGGTCGAGCGTCGCGTGCGCGAGCACGGTGCCGTCACGGGCGAGCTCCACCACGCGCCGCTGCCGGGCTGCGACCAGGAGCCAGCTGTCGCGCCCCGGGTCGAGCGCGATGTCGGAGAGCGCGAGGCGGCGCGGAAGGCCTGCGGCGCGCAGTGTGTCACGGGGTACGGTAACGAGCACACGCGCCGGAAGCGGCCCCCCCACCGCGTCGGTCGGACCCGGCGGACGATCGACCTCGAGCAGCATGAGGCCCGCGTCGCGCTCACCGTCGAGTACCTCTTTACATGCCATCACGAGGGTGCCTCGTGTGGGGTCCCAGGCCAGCCCCTCGACTTCGCACAGCGCTCGTGCGGTGGTCTCCCGAACGCCGTAGCCGGTGACCGTCTCGGCGTCGCCCGGTCGAAACGACACGAGCGTGCCGGTGCTGGTCACCAGGTGGAGGTGGTCGCCGTCCCACGCCACACCCTCGAAGTCGGCCAGCACGTCGCGAGGTCCCAGCACCCGGCGGGCGAAGGGCGCGCCCGTGGCAGGGTCGAGCGCGTACACGGCGCCCCGCTCGTCGTCGTGCGCCCACAAGGTGTCGGGGCCCTGGAAGGTGAGGCCGGAAACTTCGCGGAGCGCCGGCGGAAGCTCCCGAGCCCGCGTTTCGCCGGCCTCGACGAGCGCGACCGCCGAGTCGTCGCCCCCGCTCGCACCCAGCGTGAGGAGCGCCGCCACCACGGCGGCCCAGCCCCGACCTCGTCGCGCGCTCACCGCGCCCCCGCTGCCGGCAGCCCCACCCTGCGCACGAGCGCCTGGAAGCGCGGGTCCGGTCGGAGCTCCTTCCAGTTCGGGCTCGTCGCCAGAAAGACCACCGAGCCCAGCCTCTCCTCGACCGCCCGCTCGAGCTGGCGGAAGGTCGCGTCGAGATCGCCGAGGCCGTAGTAGAGCACCGCGAAATCCATGCGCAGGTTCACCGAGGGCTCGACGCGCCGCCGCTCTTCGAGCAAGGAGAGCATCTCGGTGGCGCGTGCCCGCTCGCCCAGCCGCGCGTACGCCATGCCGCGAAGCCCCGCGCCGGCGAAACGGTTCGAGGCGAGCGCGGGAAGGCGCTCCCACGCCTCGAGCGCGCCCTGCGGGTCACCGCGTCGCCAGTGGATCCACCCCATCATCTCGACCGCGCCCCGGAACGTGGGTTCGAGTTCGAGGCAGCGGCGGAACTGCATCTCGGCCTCGTGCGCCCGGTCCGCCGCGAAGAGCGCCACGCCGAGGGTCTGGTTGAGCGGCAGAGAGAGCGGATCGAGCCGCACGGCGGCCTCCATCTCCGAGACCGACTCGCCGAGCCGGCCGACCGCCTTCAGGAAGAGCGCATAGATGTGGTGGGCTTCGGCGGAGCCGGGGGTGCGCGCGAGCGCGCGGCGAAAGCTCTCTTCGGCGCCCCGGAAATCCCACTCATGGAAGAACCGGATCGCGGCCAGCGCGAGGTGACCCTCGCCGCCGTCCGGGTCGAGCTCGAGAGCCTGCCGCGCGAAGGCCGCCGCGCGCGGGTAGGCGTCGGCCGCGGGCAGGTGGCCGATGCTCGCCATGTACGTGTAGGCCGCCGCCAGCGCCGAATAGGGCAGGGCGCAGGTCGGGTCGAGCTCTGCCGAGCGCTCGAGATGGTCGATCGCCTGCAACGCGTCACGAGGCGTCCAGCGGTTCCAGTGGTAGCGCCCCTTCAGGTACTCGGTGTAGGCCTCGGTGTCGTGCGTGTGGCTCGCGAGGAGCGACGCGGGCGCCGGCGCCTGTCCCCCCGGCGCGAAGTGGCTCTCCAGTCGCGACACGATGGTGCGCGAAATCTCGTCCTGGGTCTGGAAGATGTCGTCGAGGCTCCGGTCGTACACCTCGGAGAAGAGGTGGTACCCGTCCTTCGCGTCGATGAGCTGGGCCGCGATCCGGACCCGGTTCCCCGCCCGGCGCACGCTTCCCTCGAGCACGGTGCCGACACCCAGGCGCGCGGCGATCGAGCGCACGTCTTCGTGGTGGTTCTTGAAGGCGAACGACGAGGTGCGGGCCGTGACCTGGAGCCCCGGCACCCTCGTGAGCGCGTTGATGATCTCTTCGGTGATGCCGTCGGAGAAGAACTCGTTCTCGGGGTCCGCGCTCATGTTGGCGAACGGCAGGACGGCGACGCTCCGTGTGTCCCGCACGCGGCGGGTCATGAGATGGGACTCGGCGGGCAGCTCGAGGAAGGGCGCCACCACAGCGTGCACCTCGAGCGGCCGGCGCACGTTCTTGAACTCGAAGCGGCCGAGCGACCGCGTCTCGAGGTCGACCTGGTTCTTGAGCTCGTCGTGTACCTTGCCGCTCACCAGGATCGACGCGGGCGTCGCGAGCCCCTGAATGCGGGCGGCGACGTTCACGCCGTCGCCGAAGACGCCGTTGCGGTCGTGCACGATGTCGCCTGTGTGGATGCCGACCCGGAGCGGTACGCGCGGCTCCTCGACGAGCGCTTGTTGCACGTGCATCGCGCACCGTACGGCCTCGATCGCGCTCTGGAAGACCGAGAGGGTGCCGTCGCCGTAGAACTGCAAGATGCGCCCGCCGTGACGCTCCACCTCGTCTTCGAGCACCGCCCGTTGCCGGTCACGCTGACGCCTCGCCTCGCGCTCGTCGGTCTGCATGAGCGCGGTGTACCCGACCATGTCCGTGAACATGATCGCCGAGAGTTGACGCACCATCGCGTCGGCTCCGTCGGCCTCGGCGTGGGCGGGGCCCGGGGCCGAAGGGGGCGGTGCGGTGCGTGGGCGGGGGGGCGTGGAGTCCGTCATGGCGAATACCGCGAAATGTAGCGCCGCGCCCCGAGGCGGTCACGCAGTTCGTGGCTGTGGGGATTCTCCTGACAGCGAACATCCGGGTCCGCCCCCTTGGTTCCAACGATGTGTCGGTGCAACGTACGGGCGGCCCTCCCGGATCCTCCCACGCGCTCGCACGAGGAGGTACCATGCGGCCGTTTTCACTCAGGCTCGGGGCGTCGGTCGCGCTCCTGGCCGCCCTCGCGCTCGCCCGACCGGACCCGGCCGAGGCGATTCCGTCGTTCGCCCGTAAGTATCGCGTGAGCTGCGCGCTCTGCCACCAGCCCTTCCCGCGACTCAACGCCTTCGGCGAGCAGTTCGCCGGAAACGGCTTCGAGATGGTACGCGGCGAGACGCCGCCGGACACGATGGCCGTGGGCGATGGGCTGCTCCGGCTTCAGGAGATGTTGCCCCTCGCGGTGCGGCTCGACGCCTACGTGAGCGCGCTCGGCGCCGACGGGCGCGCGGCGTCGACCGACCTGCAGCTGCCCTACACGATCAAGGTGTTGTCGGGTGGGCAGATCGCCGATGGGCTCAGCTACTACCTGTACTTCTTTCTCTCGGAGCGGGGCGAGGTCGCGGGGCTCGAAGACGCCTACGTGCAGGTCTCCGACGTGCTGTCTACCGGCGTCGATCTGATCGTGGGCCAGTTCCAGGTCTCCGATCCGCTCTTCAAGCGGGAACTGCGGCTCGAGTATGAAGACTACGCGCTGTACCGCATGCGTGTGGGCGACGCTCGCGCCGACCTGACCTACGACCGGGGCGTCATGGCATTGTTCTCGCCGCGCGAGGGGACCGACGTCGCGCTCGAGGTCGTGAACGGCACGGGGCTGGAGCATGCACGGCCCGACCGGCGCTACGACAAGGATCGTGGCAAGAACGTGATGCTGCGCGTGTCGCAGGAGCTCGGTCCGTTGCGGGTCGGAGGCTTCGGCTACGTGGGCAGGGAGCGGAGCGCCGGGGTGCTCGACGACATCGAGATCTGGGGCGTCGACGCCACGCTCGGACTCCTGCGGGGGCGCCTCGAATTCAATGGCCAGTACCTGGCCCGGTCGGACGGCAACCCCTTCTTCCTCGACACGTGTGTCTCGGGGGATTCGCGGTGCGACGCAGACGCCGCCGATCCCTTCGCGGTCGAGGGCGAGGGTGTCATGGGCGAGGTGATCTTCGCTCCCTCGGGCGCCATGGGACGATGGCATCTCACGGCGCTCTACAACCGCGTCTGGAGCGACCGCCCAGCGCTCTCGCTCCGGCTCGGCGAGGACGCGGCCCTGGATCGATACGAGACCGTGGGGGTCGGCGCGTCGTACCTGTACGCGCGGAACGCCCGCTGGATCGGCGAGATCACCCGCGACCTCGAGCGGGAGAGCACGAGGGTCACCGTGGGGCTCGTCGTGGGGTTCTGACGAGCGACCGGGTGCGGGTCTGG
>CBFGQV010000219.1:0-5284 GCA_965651045.1 uncultured bacterium | reverse complement strand
GAGGCGCCGACCGGCTCTACCTCGTGGGGCGCGGCCGGGTGCTCGACCAGTTGCCGTTGCCGAAGAGCCCCGGCGCGCGCGCGCGGGCCCTGCCCCGTGTGCGCGTGGCCTTTGCGGAGCACCCGGACCGCGGCCCCGGTGGCCTCAGCGCACACGAGGCCGCGGAGATCCTGCTCGTGGCGCGTTGGTTTCGTCTCAAGCCGAAGGAGATCGGGCGCACCCTGGCTCCCGACGAGTGGCTCACGCGGGAAGCGTCTCGCCCGCCATCTCCAGAACCTTCCGGAACTCGGCCTCCCGCACCGGCTGCACGGACAGCCGCGAGTTGTTGACCAGTACCATGTCGGCCAGCGCCGCCTCGTCCTTGACGGCGTGAAGCGAGACCGGCTCGTCGAACGCTCGCACGAACTCGACGTCGACCAGCCACCAGCGCGGGTCGTCTTCCGACGACTTCTCGTCGAAATACTTGCTCTTCGGGTCGAACTGCGTCGGGTCCGGATACGCTTCCCGTACGACCCTCGCCAGCCCCATGATCGCCGACGGGTTCTGGCGCGAGTGGTAGTAGAGCACCAGGTCGCCGTTCTTCATTTCCTTCATGTTGTTGCGCGCCTGGTAGTTGCGTACGCCGTCCCAGAGCGTGGAGCCGTCGCGCTCGAGGTCGCCGATCGAGTAGACGTCCGCCTCGCTCTTCATCAGCCAGTACTGCTTCGCCATCGGGAGTCCTCGTATCAGGGGATCGCTCGTCTGCCTCCGAAGAGGGTAGCCGGAATGATCAGCCCCAGAAAGACGACGTGGTACCACACCGGGAACAGGGCCCACGCCGACGCCTGGACCGCGACCCCGATCGCGAGCAGGACCCCGGCGAGCGCCCAGGCATGACCGAGGGGTGCGCGCGGAGCCAACTTCCCCGCGGTCATGCCCGAGAGCACCGACAGCACCGCGCTGAACGCGACCAGGAACGCCAGCACCCCGGTGCCCTCGATCGGATCGCCCGACGCCAACTCGGGCATCATCGCCAGCAGGGCCTGATTGCCACCCAGCCAGAGCACCGTCCAGAGAGCCAGGCCGGCCACCACCGCGATCACGCTCTTCATCGTCACTCCTCCACGTCGTTCGGTGAACGGCGCGTCCGGCGACCGCCGTCCGCGCTTGACACCGCCCAACATGTGATATATTCATCACATATGCAAGCCCCTCGTTTCGACCCCGATCAGCACGACGACCTCGACCCGGTCTGGCGCGCGCTTGCGAACCCCGTGCGGCGCCACATACTCGACGTGCTGCGCGACGGCCCCATGACGACCGGCGACCTCGCCGAACTCTTTCCGGACCTGACCCGCTTCGCGGTCATGCAACACCTGAAGGTGCTCGCCGAGGCAGACCTCGTGCGAGCGCGGCGCGAAGGGCGCGAACGCTACAACTTCCTGAACCCCGTACCGATCCAGCGCATTCACGAGCGCTGGGTGCAGCGATACCAGCAGCCCTGGGCCGAGGCCCTCGTCGGACTGAAATCGTTTCTCGAAGAACAGCGTGGCGGGAACGACCCGGCCGACGCTGGCTGACCCCACCCTCCACCCCGGACCGTCGATGACCGAGCCCCGACCCCTGGACGACCACGTCCTGAGCATCGTGATCCAGGCGCCTCGCCAAGCCGTCTGGAACGAGATCACCAAGACCGGCGCGATCCAGCGCGCGCTCTACAACACGGTGCTCGACACCACGCTGGAGCCCGGCAGCCGGCTTCGGTACTACAGCCCGGACCGGAAGCGCGTGTTCATCATCGGAGACGTGGTGGAGGTCGACCCGCCGTCGCGCTTCGTGCACACCTACGTCATGACCCAGAACCCCGAGCCGGCCACGGTCGTAACCTGGGAGCTGACCGACGAAGGCGACGGGTGCCGCGTCACGCTCACGCACTCGGGGTGGACGACCGCGCACAGCAAGCCCGAGAAGGTGGCCGGCGGATGGCGGCAGATTCTCGGCCTGCTCAAGGCCGACCTCGAGACGGGCACGCTGCCGTTCGGCGCCCGCGTCATGTACGGCATGATGGGCGCCATGATGTGGGCCCTGCCGGCACGTACGAGGACCGAGAATGTGGCGGCGCTCGAAGAGGAGTACCTGACGAGTCGGTGAACGCGGGCGAGGTCGGAGCCTCTGGACAGGATCACGTCACAGGCTTACATATCGGAAACCGATATGCTCGGAAACCGTATGGTTTTCCGAAGGCCCGGACGCGAACCGCTGGAGCCGACCCGCATGACCGACCACGACCACATCGCACGTCTCCTGCCGCTTCCGCGCGCCACCTTCCACATCCTGGTCGCGCTGCAGGAAGGCGCGCTCCACGGGTACGCGATCAAACAGCGCGTCGAGGAGCTCAGCGAAGGTGTGGTGCGCATGGCGCCCGCCACGCTCTACGAGACGCTCCACCGCATGCGCGAGCGGGGCCTCGTCGAGGAGGCCGAGCCGCAGCGTCCCGAACATGAGGAGCACTCGCAACGGAGCTACTACCGCCTGACGGCGCACGGACGTGCCGTGCTCGCCGCCGAAGTTCGACGGCTCGGCGCGATGGTCGACCACGCGAGGCGGCTCCTGGGCGAGCGGGCGTAGGCATGTCGCTGTACGAGACGGCGCTCAAGCTGCTTCCGGCGGCCTTTCGCGCTCGCTACGGCGAGGGGCTGCTGGACGCCTATCGGCGCGAGTTGGCGAGCCGCGAATCCCCCCTCTCGAGGGCAGGGTTCCGGGCGCGGGCGCTCGTCGATGTCGTACGCTCGGCGGTGCGGTTGCGGCTCGATCCGCCGGACGGCGGCGGGGCACGGAGCGATTCGATTCACGGCACGGAACGGGAGGGGATGATGGAGACGTGGCTGTACGACCTTCGCATGGCGGTTCGGGCGCTGCGCAGGAGCCCGGGGTTCACGACCGTGGCGGCGCTCACTCTGGCGCTGGGTATCGGCGCAAACGCCGCGATCTTCGGCGTCGTGAACGGCGTGGTACTCGCCCCGCTGCCCTACGAGGACAGCGATGAGCTGGTCATGATCTGGAGCGAATGGGTCGGCTTTCCGAAGACCTGGGTGTCGGACGGCGAGTACCGAACCTATGCGAACCGGAGCCGGACGCTGGCGTCGATCGGCGCCTGGGCGGGCACGAGCGTCACCTTCACCGACCCGGAGAACCCGGAGCGCGTCGGCGCGGCGGCTCTGACCCAGCCGGTACTGCCGACGCTCGGCGTCGAGCCCATACTCGGGCGCGCGTTCACCGCCGAAGAGCACGAGACCCAGGCCGACGTCGTGCTGCTCGGACACCGTCTCTGGCAGCGCCGCTTCGGTGGCGATCCGGCCATCGTCGGACGCTCGGTCGAGATGGATGGGGGCATGGTCCAGGTGGTCGGGGTGCTGCCCGCCGGATTTCGGCTGCCGACCGACTTCGGTCCGGGCGACGAGTCCGAGGTGTACGGCCCGTTCCACATCGACATGGACCCGTCGATTCCCGTGCCCCAGAACGGCGGCAGCCACGGCCGCTTCGTGGTGGCGCGCCTTGCACCGGGCGCCACGCTCGCTCAGGCCCAGGCCGAACTCTCGGGGTTCGTCGACGAGCTCGCGGCCGAGGGCGTGTACTCGCCCGAGATGGCCTTCCGGGTTCAGGTCCACGACGTACACGCCGACATACTGGGGCCTGCGCGTCCGGCCCTCGGCGTGCTGCTCGGCGCGGTGGCGCTCGTACTGCTGATCGCCTGCGGCAACGTGGCCAACCTCGTGCTGGCACGCAGTCGAGGACGCGCGCGCGAGATCGCCCTCCGCGCCGCGGTCGGGGCCCCGCGAGGCCGGGTTGTCCGGCAGCTTCTGGTCGAACACGGCCTGTTGGCGCTGGCCGGCGGACTCGCCGGGCTCGGGCTCGCCCACCTGGGCGTCGACGCGATTCTGGCGCTCGACCCGGGCAGCGTACCCCGGAGCGACGACGTCGGCATGAGCGCGACGGTGTTGCTCTACACGCTGGGCATCACGGCGCTCACCGCGGTGCTCTTCGGGCTCCTGCCCGCGCTCCGTAGCTCGTCCGAGTCGCCGGGCGGGTTGCTTCGCGAGGGTCAGCGCGAAACCGGAGACCGCGCGAGTCGGCGAGGCCAGGGTCTGCTGGTGGCGGGCCAGACCGCACTGGCGGTGACCCTGCTCGTGGGTGCCGGTCTCCTGCTGCGCACCTTCCAGGGGCTCTCCGCCATCGAGCCCGGCTTCGACACCGACGACGTGCTCACCATGCGCGTGAGCCTGCCGACGAGCCAGTACCCGGAGATCGGCTCGGTGACGGGCTTCTTCGACGGCGTGCTCGCCGAGGTCCGGGCGTTGCCGGGCGTCGAGCGCGCGGCCTTCGCCCGCATGCTTCCGCTCGCGAGTGAGATCGGCGACTGGGGGCTCTGGGTCGAGGGCTACACCCCCGGTCCGGGCGAGTACATGGGAGGCGACTGGCAGGTCGTGACCGACGGCTATCTCGAGGTCATGGGGATTCCCGTGCTGCAGGGTCGTGCCTTCGAGCCGATGGACGACGACCGGAGCGACGTCCTGGTCATCAACCAGGCCTTCGCCGACCGGTACTTCGCCGGGCGCTCCGCCGTGGGCAGCCGGGTGTCGGCGATGGGCGATACGGCCGTCGTGGTGGGCGTGGTCGGCAACGTGACGCACAACGGCATCACCGGCGAGATCAAGCCGAAGTTCTACAGGCTGCAGCGTCAGATTCCCGACAACCTTTCGGGCACCGCCCGGAGCATGACGATCGTGGTGAAGACCCTGGACGAGCCCTACGCGCTCCTGGATCCGGTGCGACAGGTGATTCGCCGCGCCGACCCGAGCCTCGCGGTCTCGCAGGTGCAGACGCTCGACGAGGTCATGGAGCGGGCGCTCGGCCAGCCCAGGCTTCTCGTGACGCTTCTGGGGGGATTCGCGGGGCTGGCCCTCCTGCTCTCGGTGATCGGAGTGTACGGCGTGCTCGCCTACGCGGTGTCGCTCCGTACGCGTGAGATCGGCGTGCGCATGGCGCTCGGGGCCGAACGGAGCCGGGTCGTCGGCATGGTGGTGCGGCAGGGCATGACGATGGCCCTCGCGGGGCTCGTGGCCGGACTGCTCGGGGCGTCCGCGCTCACCGGGTTCCTCGACGGACTGCTGTACGGGGTTCCGCCGCATGACCCGATGACCTTCGTCGGAGTGGCCCTCGTGTTCACGCTCGTGGCTCTCACCGCCGCGTACATGCCCGCGCGGCGTGCGGCCCGCACCCACCCGGTCGAGGCGCTCAGGGCCGA
>CBFGQV010000218.1:0-5319 GCA_965651045.1 uncultured bacterium | reverse complement strand
GCCTGACCGAAAAGCCCTCTCCACCCGGACCTCGCGACCCATGCCCCGACGCCTCGCCACAGCGATCGCCGCCTGGTGCACGACCGTCCTCCTCTCGACACCCGGGAACACCCTCGCGGCCCAGGTCGTCGAAGGCAGGGTGTCCTCGCCGGGCGGCCCGATGGACCACGCCACCGTAGCGGCCTCGCCGGGGGCCGAGACCATCACCCGGGCCGACGGCTGGTACCGGCTGACGGGCCTGCCCACGGGCACCTCGCTCACGGTGACGTTTCGTGCCCTCGGCCATCGCACGGTCGAACGCCCGCTCCGCCTCGCGCCCGGCGACACCGTACGCCTCGACGTCACGCTCGAGGCCGAGCTCTTCGCACTCGACCCCCTCGTGGTGACGGGCACCCTCGCCGAGACCCGCCTCTCGGAATCGCCGGTCAAGGTCGAGGTCGTGCCGGCCGGCCTGCTCGACCGCAACGCCTCGTCGAACCTCATGGACGCGATCGGCACCCTTCACGGACTCTACCCGCACGTCGATTGCGGCGTCTGCTATACGAACAACATCCGCATCAACGGCATGGAGGGCCCCTACACGGCGGTGCTGATCGACGGCATGCCGATCATGGGCGCGCTCGCGTCGGTCTACGGGCTCAACGGCATCGACCCCGCGCTCGTCCAGCAGCTCGAAATCGTGAAGGGCCCGCAGTCGACGCTCTACGGCACTGAAGCCATGGGCGGCGTGGTGAACGTCATCACCAAGGACGCGCGTTTCGCGCCGCGGTACGCGATCGAGGCCAGCCGAAGCGATCTGGGCGAGAACACCGCGAGCCTCGCCGTCGCGCCGCACGCGGGCGATCTGCGCGCACTCCTGAGCGGCAGCCTCGTCCACAACGACCGTTTCATCGACGCGAACGGCGACGGATTCTCGGATCTCACCCTCGACACGCGCGTCTCGATCTTTGCCAAGGCGGGTCTTTACCAGGACGGTCGGGAACGCGCGCAGCTGGCGCTCAAGCTCTACCGCGAAGACCGCTTCGGCGGGGTCGAGGGTTGGACCACGGAGCACCGGGGCAGCGACCGGCTGTACGGCGAATCCATCCTGACCGACCGACTCGAGGTCATGGCCCGCGCGAATCTGCCCGCGCCGCACCTGCGCGCGTCGGCCTCGTTCGCGCACCACGAGCAGGACGCCTGGTACGGCGACACGCCATTCCGCGCGAGCCAGCAGGTCGGGCTGGCGCAGCTGACCTGGAATCCCCCGAGACGCGGCGCGCTCGACCCCCTCGCAGGCGCAGCCCTCCGCCTCGACCGGTACGACGACGAGACGCCGGCCACCCCCGAGCCCGCGCGACGCGTCGTGCCGGGCGTTTTCGGCGAGATCACCATGCACCCCCACCTCGCCTGGTCGGTCCTCGCCGGACTCCGGCTCGACCGTCATCGCACGCACGGCATGATCGCCTCGCCGCGCGCGAGCGTGAAGTGGCAGCCCACGGGCACGACGGTGTTCCGCCTGAACGCGGGCACCGGCTTCCGCATCGTCCACCTCTTCACCGAGGACCACGCAGCTCTCACCGGCGCACGCGAGGTGATCGTCGAAGAGGGTCTCGAGCCCGAACGCTCACGCTCGTTCGCGTTCAACCTGAACCAGGAGATCGCCTTCGGCCCGAACCCGATGCGCGTCGATCTGGACCTCTTCCACACGCGCTTCTCGAACCGGATCGTGCCGGACTACGACAGCGATCCGGACGAGATTCGGTATGCGAACCTCGACGGTCACGCCGTCACGCGCGGCGCGGCGCTGGCGCTCAACCAGAACGTCATCACCCGCGACCTGTTCTACACCGTGGGGATCACCTGGCAGGACGTCACGACGACCCGCGCGGGCGCGACCGAGCGCGAGACCTTCGCGCCCCGCTTCCGGGGCGTGTGGACTGTCTCGAAGGGGGTGGGCGAGCGCCTGACGCTCGACTGGACCGGCAGCCTCACGGGCCCCATGCGGCTGCCGGCGTACGAGGAGCCGCACACCCGTCCGACGCGTTCGGGCAGCTATGCCGTGCACAACCTGCAGGCCACCCTGACGCTTCCGCGTGACGTCGAGCTCCGCGTGAGCGTCAAGAACGTCGGCGACTTCCGCCAGGGCAGCCCACTGGTGGCGCCCGGCGATCCGTTCGGCGAGGCGTTCGACACCAACTACGTGTGGGGCCCCATCGTGGGGCGGCGGATCGTGGTCGGTGCGCGCTGGAGTGGCAGCCGATGAGGTCGGGCGCCGGGCGTGCGCTGCTCGCGACCGCGCTCGCCGCGGCCGTCACGGGCGCCTGCGCCAGCGTACCGGCCACCCCGCCCGAACGGTTCGACTACGACTGGTCGGTGCGCACCCTCGACCATGCCGAGGTGCCGGTCGAGCGCTACCGGGGAAGGGTGCTCGTCGTGAACGTCTGGGCCACATGGTGCCCACCGTGCGTGGCCGAGCTGGCGAGCTTCGAAGTGCTGGCCGGGCGGGTCGACCCGGAGCGCGTCGCGCTGCTGCTGGTCTCGCCCGAGTCGGCCTCCGTGGTCGAGGCCTTTCAGCGTCGCCACGAGCTGGCGGCACCGCTGGTCGTCGAGAGCCGCCCGCTGCCCGAGAGCCTCGGAGCGCTCGTGCTGCCGACGACCTTCGTGGTCGACCCGACGGGCCGCGTCGCGCTCCGACACCGGGGCGCCGCCGACTGGGGCGACCCCCGCGTGGCGGCGTTCCTGGACTCGCTGTCGCCCCGCCCGGAGTTCCGGCTTCGGTCGGTCGAAGCGGGCGGGTTCACACTCGACATGGCGATCCCCGAGGGCTGGTACCTGTACGCCCCCGACCCGGGCCAGGCCGGCCTGCCGCTCCGGCTCGAGTGGGTGTGGCCGAGCGCCGCGAGCGAGCGACCCGATGCGGTGGAGGGCGCACGCTACCCGGAGCCCGACACGGTACGTTCGTTCGGTGCACGTGTGCACGTCTACCGGGGGCGCCAGGTCGTTCTGCTCGACCAACCTCCGCTCGTCGGTGGCGTGCGCCCCACCGCGCTCCGGATCGTGTGGGCTCTCTGCCGCGAGGATCGCTGCGTGCCCGGCACCAGTGAAGTGGCGCTCGATGGCCGTGGCGCGTCCGGACGTTTCCGCGGAAACGTCACCCGCGCCGCCTTCCACTCCGACCGCCCACACCCTACCTTCCGCCCCTGACGAGTCGTCCCGCAAGGTAGGCGGGCGGCGTCCTCCAGAGACGGGAATTCCCATGAGCAGCGAGCAGTCGATCCGAGTTCACCTTCCCGACGGATCGGTCAAGGAGATGCCCGAGGGCTCCACCGCCGGTGATGTGGCGGCGGCGATCGGGCCGGGGCTGGCCAAGGCGGCCGTGGCGGCGGTGGCGAACGGCGAGGTGGTGGACCTCATGCGGCCCCTCGACGACGGCACCGAGCTGAAGATCCTCACCGAGCGCGACCCCGAGGCGATCGCCGTGCTCCGGCACTCGGCCGCGCACGTGTTGGCCACGGCGGTGCGGGCGCTCCGCCCCGGCGCGGGCATCGGCTTCGGCCCGGCGATCGACGAGGGCTTCTACTACGACTTCGAGGTCGACGAGCCGTTCACGCCCGACGACCTCGAGTCGTTCGAGGCCGAGATGCGAAAGGTGATCGAGGCGGACCAGCCCTTCGAGCGGCGCCGCGTGACGCGCGACGAGGCCCGCGAACTCTTCGCCGACGATCCGCTCAAGCTCGAGCGGCTCGACGAGTTCGACGACGACGAGGTGATCACCGTCTACCGGAACGGTCCCTTCGTGGACCTTTGCCGGGGGCCGCACGTGCCCAGTACGGGCCGGCTCGCGCACTACCGTCTGCTGAGCGCCGCCGGCGCCTACTGGCGGGGCGACGAGCGGCGGCAGATGCTCCAGCGCATCTACGGCACCGCGTTCTTCAAGGAGAAGGAACTCGAGGAGCACCTCGAGCGCTTGGAAGAGGCCAAGAAGCGCGACCACCGGGTGCTCGGCCGCGAACTCGACCTCTTCAGCACCGACGCCCGCGTGGGACCCGGGCTCATTCTCTGGCACCCCAAGGGCTCGATCGTGCGCATGGAGATCGAGAACTACGAGCGCGAGCTGGTGCTCCGGCATGGCTACGAGCTGGTCTACACGCCGCACATCGTCAGCGAGAAGCTCTTCGAGATCAGCGGCCACCTCGAGAACTTCGCCGAGAACATGTTCGGCGCCATGGAGGTCGAAGGAGCCCGCTACCGCCCGAAGCCCATGAACTGCCCGGGCCACATCGCGGTCTACGAAGCGAACCAGCACTCGTACCGCGACCTGCCGATTCGCATGGCCGAGTTCGGCACCGTGTACCGGTACGAACGGAGCGGCGTGCTGCACGGCATGCTGCGCGTGCGGGGCTTCACGCAAGACGACGCGCACGTCTTCTGCACGCGCGAACAGGTGCCCGGCGAGATCGAGCGGCTGCTCGACCTGGTCGACGAGATGCTCTCCACCTTCGGGTATCCGTACACGATCGAGCTCGCCACCAAGCCCGAGAAGGCGCTCGGCACCGACGAGCAGTGGGCCGAGGCCGAGAAGGTGCTCGCCGACACGCTCGAGAAGCGCGGCGCGGCGTTCACCTTCGATCACGGCGGCGGCGCGTTCTACGGCCCCAAGCTCGACTTCAAGCTGATCGACGCCATCGGGCGCCGCTGGCAAGGCCCCACCGTGCAGCTCGACTTCAACCTGCCCGAGCGCTTCGGCATCGAGTACGTGGGCGACGACAACGAGCGGCACCGCCCGTTCATGCTGCACCGCGTGCTCGTCGGTTCGATGGAGCGCTTCGTGGGTGGCCTCATCGAGCATTACGCGGGCGCCTTTCCGCTCTGGCTAGCGCCCGAGCAGGTGCGGGTGCTGCCCATCTCCGAGCAGTGGATCGAGAGCGCGCAGGCGCTGGTCGACGAGCTCAAGGCCGCGGGCGTTCGCGCGAGCCTCGACGACCGCGATACGCTCAGCTACCGCATTCGCGACGCCGAACTGCACAAGGTGCCCTACATGGGCGTCGTGGGCGAGCGCGAGGCCGAGGCCGGCACGGTGGCGGTGCGCCGCCGCGGCGCGGGGCGCAAGCAGGAGGTCATGGCCCGCGCCGAGTTCATCGCGCGGCTGGGCGACGAGATCCGGAGCCGCGCGTTGGGCGATTCGGTGGATCGCGGGGGCGACTGAGCCCGGCCGATTGAAGGGTTCGGGCCTGTCGCGCGTACGAGGGCTGATCCGGCCGGGTGCCCGCGCGTCGGGCGCCCGGTTCGTGTTCCTTCAACCCGATGCCATCATGGACTTCAGAGCCACTCGCCCGG